>JBHHWX010000309.1:0-7436 GCA_046756745.1 bacterium
CACCCGGGGACGGGTGCTTGAGCATTTTAAAGAGTTTTCGTTCAGACACTATTTAGCTATAATAACTTTTTCCTTATGTGTGTCTATCCTGGTTTCAGAGTGCTTTTTGTTACCATTCTGATATCTAACTTCCCCAAAGATAGCAGTAGCGAGCCCCAAAAGACCTATCGTCACAAATAATACATCCATGATTTTGTCTCCTCCTTACGTCTGTTTTTGTATATTATAAACAAACACGAAAGACAAGTCAAGAGAAAAGGCAATTTTGATGAGAATATTTATTTTAATTCAATTAACGTCCTAACATGAATCGACTTTACCTTTTTTTGACGGTGCCAAGTTCAGCGCTAACCCAAACGGATAAAATATGCGGAAGTTGTTGCTTAAAAGGCCACATTTTATTACATTTTTAAAAACGTAGTGATATGCGAGACTTTGGGTTGCGCCGGATAAAAAAACTGGACGATCATGATTCGGGAACGCATGGGTGCCTGGTGGTCTCCGCGGTCTTCAAAACCGTTGCGTCAGGCTGACGTCTGATGGGTGGGTTCGATTCCCACACGTTCCCGCTAATAGAAAAATAAAAAAGGGAGAGTGCCAACTCTCCCTTTTTTTATTTTTATGAACAGCCCTGGTCTGAGCGAAGCGGTTTTGTTTTAATCCAGTACCTGTGTCTCCGGATTATTCAAGCTCCAATTATACCAAAAAGTGTCGAACCCGGCAAATTTTGTTGGACAGGCTTCACTTTCGCCTTCAAAGGATCCTGATTCCGGGTTAAACACACATCCTGACTCACTGTGTATCCATTGGTCATTTTGGCGACTAAAACCGGAACCGGTCGATTGGAAAACGACCGTCGACTGAAACATCTCCGAGCGTTTTGGCCGGAACAGGAATAGAAAAAGCCCGTCGACTTCGACAACTTTGCCTTGCTTGAGCTTTTTATGGGAAACGGCGTAGCTTTTCCCATTATAATGAAAGGAAAAAATAGGCTCTTTGGTTTTGAAACGTTTGTCTTTTGCCTTTGAACCGCGAAAACCGCTTTGAGAACTAAAATAGCTGCGGTAAGTGTCCCGGCCGTCTTCCCGCCCCTCGACCGACAGGACCTGCGTGTCAGGATGTTTTTTCACCCAGTCTTTCCACTTCATTTTCTCGCCGAAAGGCAGCTCTTGCAGTTTGGTGCCATTCAACTCGCCTCCGATAGCTTTTCCTGACATGATGGCCCAATACGAGTCGGTCTCGCGATCCCGCATGACCAATGAACTGTGGATTAACCCGCCTGACGCTTCGAAGTTCAATTTTTTCCCCTCATACTCTCTGCCGTACACGACGGCGGTGTTGGCTAGCGGTCACCACACCGCGGCAAAAGAGGTGGAACCGATCTGATCATTGACGACTTCGTAAGCATTGAGTAAATTTAAACTATAGGCCCGGACTTGCCCGTCTACAACAACACCGAGAACCCAGGAGTTTTTGTCTATATCCGCTTCGTCGGCAGAGACAAATGTCGGTTGTGTAATCGCGGCAATCGCACCCCGGGGGATAATCTGCTCAAATCCAGCCGGCGCGTCTTTCTTTTGGGAGTAGACCCAGGCAGCGAATTGAACAGAAAAAATCAATGTCAGGGTAACCACTTTGTTTCGGATCATCATTCCTCCTTTATTTATTTTTTGGGACATATTGATGAAACGGCTAAGATATAAAACTTTATTCCCACTCATTTCGTCTAACAGATTATAGCAACCGAAATTTAATCTAAATCAAATTTAATGACCAACGCGCAATTGATCCATAAGTTTCTCGCTGGTGATATGAATGCTTTTAATACGCTGGTGTGGAGATGGGAAAAGAATCTGTACAATTTCGTTTTCCGCTATATCGGCAATCGAGAGGACGCCAAGGATATCTGTCAACAAACGTTCATACGTGTGTATCGTAAACTGCATCATTTACGGGATGTGAACCGGTTTTCAACCTGGCTTTTTCAAATCGCCGTGAATTTGTGCCGCGATGAGATCAAGAAGCAAGAACGTCGCAACAGCGTCTCATTGGAGCAGCTCAACGAAAATAACAACGGCGTTGAATCGTCTTTAGCCGGAATAAAAAACGATGACCAAAGCGATCCCGAAAAAAGAGTGAATGACCATGTTTTATACGACTTGATTAACCGGGCGTTACAAAACATTCCTGAAGAACAAAGAGTTGTTATCATCATGAAAGAATATCAAGGATTGAAATTCACCGAGATTGCCGACATATTGGAAACATCCGTCAATACCACAAAGTCACGCATGTATTACGGATTGACGGCTTTGCGTAAAGTTTTTAAACAATGGAAAATCACCGAGGAGAGTGTGCGATATGAAATGTGATTTATCCAAAGAAATGCGGCTCGATTATTATTACGATGAGCTTGCACCCACGGACCGGGATGAGTTCGAAACCCATTTGGCCCAGTGCACGGTGTGCAAAAAAGAACTGCTGGCGATGAGCCGGACGAGCGCCGTACTTCGGCGATGGCCCGATGAGGAGCCGAATCTCAACCTGACTTTCATTGCAGAAAAATCAGGGACAGGCGAACTTAGGATTTTAGAATGGCTGCGTATGAGAAATTGGCGTCGAACGGCATTCGGCCTTGGGCTCGGGTTCGCCGCGCTTTTGTTTGTTTTGTCATTGCTGAATTTTGAAGCCAACTATTCCGATGATGGCTTTCATGTCAAACTCAGTCTGTTCCCGCGCGCGCAACAACCCGAACCCATGGCCCAGGACCCTCTCATGCTTCCGGTCACCCGGCAGGAATTTAACGACTGGAGACAAAACTCCTATCAACTCATGCAAGCGATGATTCGAGAATCGGAAACCCGGCAGCAACGACAAAACAATCTTTTGTTGACTGAATTTGCCAAAGATGTCGATTTGCAACGTCGCGAGGATTTAATGCTGGTGGAGAGAGGATTGAAAGCTTTTCAGAGTTTTAATGAAGACAAGATTCTCCATACGAATCAGATAGTCAATCAGTTACTGCAGGCGTCGTATGAACAGAGACTGCAACCGGGTCAATTAAAAAATAAATAGTCTGACCGAAAATAGCTTGAGGCTGTCTCTGCGAGCGTTTTTCAGCGAAGCAGTCTCCCTACCTTACGCAGGAGATTGCTTCGTCCCGCAAAAAGCTTGTCCTGAGCTTGTCGAAGGAAACGCGGAACTCGCAATGACAACGACGGCTACTTTGGCAGCTTTCGGTCAATCACTCAATAGCCACAAGACAGGAGAGACCATGTTGAAAAAATCACGATTTACAATTGTCTGTTTAACTTTATTAAGTGTGATTTTCGTCTGGGGGAACAGCGCCAACGCGAAGGGGAAAAAGATCAACTGGACACGCATGCAACGCGATTTAGACATCATGGAAGGCATTTTGGACGAAATTTTTTCATCCGGACCCTCCGGATTAGGAATTTCATCTAATGGCTCTCGCGGATTGTATTTTAACGGCTATGGGGTCGTTTTTCAAATTGATATCAGCAATTTTCAAATACTTGCTCTGGACCACTTAGCCGCTCTTGAAAAAGCAGAACAAGTGGTTCAAGAACAAGTCGGCGTTCCTGCCCCGCCATCTCCTGACAGCGAAGTTGTCATTGTCCGCGGCAAGAACAGAACGATCCTGACGAAGGAGGATCTTTCAACCGAGAAACAAATCAAACGGTTAAAGCAACAGTGCATGGAGTTTTTTAGCGATTACTCCGACGCCATCGGCCAACTTCACCCTACGGACCGGGTGACGGTGTTGATTCATCTTGGCCAAATGCACCCCCTTTTCGCCGTGAGAGTAAAAGACCGCAAAAAAAGCGAGCAAAGCCCCTCTGATCTCGAAGTCACGGCCAAGAAAAGCGACATCATCGATTTTCGCAAAGGCAAGCTGACGGCGAAAGCGTTTCACAACCGGATTGCGTTCAATGAACGTTATCCCGGTAAACAAAAAGACCGCACTATCCATATCATGGCGAATATTCTCAATACGGCGCTCAACTACGAGCATCGAAGCGGTTTACGATCCTCGAGTAGAAATCGTGGTATTTATTTAGATGGGCTCGGCGCTCTATTCCTTCTGAAGAGTCAGCTTGTCGATGTTGGAGCAGCGTACGACTTGGAAATAACCGATGCCCTGGCACGAGAAGAATTCGAGAAATATGTCACATCAGGATCCAAAGTCCGAAAGCGAAGAAAAAGGAATACAGGAGAAAAAGTCGAGAAATCTCTGTCAGGCTTAAAGGACGATCTCATCGAGCTGGTTGGCGACTATGGGCATACATTACGTCAGCTTAAACAGACTGAACACGTTGTGATAACCGTTGATTTTCGAAGCCGTTGGCGTCGTTACTCCAAAATTCCTAATCAGCTCATCTTAAAAGTTCAAAAGCAAGATTTGGACAAATATGACCGGGGGACATTCACATTAGCGCAATTACGTAAACAAGTTGAATTTCAAGAACATTGAGCGTATTGCAAACGTCTCGTTTGCAGTAAATAATATTAACAGGAAAACGTAACTATGTCAGCTATCGCCCCAAAAAGGCAAAACGATTTTGGGCAAAACTATTCTCGCTTGCCTGAAGGCCTTCTGGCCGAGGGTGAATCCCATCTTGACTCGACGGGACGCCTTCGCGAAGAGGTTTTTACTGTCATTGCGAGCGCTTCTCAGCGAAGCAATCTCCCTATTAGGAACGGAAGGAGATTGCTTCGGCAAAAAACGCCTCGCAATGACAGGGCGTTATATGAGTTTTCGCTCTATCAACTAATCACTCACTATTTCATTGGAGGTTTACATGCTCAAACACATTTTGAAAAGTCGCTGCCAGGTTGTTCTCGGAACTTTATTACTCTTTGTTTTCAACACGCACGTTGATAGTCACGCCTTCGTCAAATCCAAAAAAGGCTGGCTTGGCGTAAGCATTGTAGAAATGACGCCATCGATGAAGAAAGAGTACGAGCTCGGCAGTCGAGCCGGTTTGCTCATTACTTTTATTGAAGAGAACAGTCCGGCAGAAGACGCCGGTTTGTGGGAAGACGACGTTATCCTCAGCTACAACGGCTCATCGGTTGAATTGGCGAAAGACCTGACCAAAGCGGTGCGCAAAACCGAACCCGGTTCCACAGCGAAGCTCCGGATTTTCCGGGATGGCGAGGAGAAAACCATCGAGGTTAAGATTGCTGCGCGCAAAGAACAACGCCACCGTACCATGGTCTGGAGCGGGGATGATGAACACATTGCCATTTCCTTGAGCCGCCCACGCTTGGGCGTCAGCGTTCATGAGCTGAACGAAGATTTGGCATCTTATTTTTCCGTCGATGCCAATAAAGGTGTGCTCATCTCTAAAGTTCATGAGGATACTCCGGCAGAAAAAGCGGGGCTCAAAGCCGGCGACGTCATCACAAAAGTCGATGATGAGGAAATCCGCGACCAAGAAGACCTCATCGACGTGCTGCGGGATTATGAAGACGGTGATGAAGCGACTGTCGAATTCGTTCGTAAAGGCAAGCTGCAAAAGGTCGTGGTTGAATTAGAGGGATCCATTTTGCACAATATTCGAATCAATGAATTCATAGCGCCGCGTCTCCGCATGGAGCGTTTTGAACGCGATCGTATCCGCCACCGGATGACTCCACGTCTTCATTTGCGCGATGAAGTCCGCCCTAAATCGAAGTCTATTTGACGTCACAAGTAGAGTCGCAGCCGCCGGTACTACAAACTGCACATTGTGTTTTTTGGGCTAAGTTTTTGTGGACCAAACTATGGCAGAATAATTATACGGCAGAATAATTTTATTTTATAATTTTTTATTATTCTGCCAAAAAATTATTCTGCCTTTTAATCTTTAAACCTGAATTCTAAACTGCTTTTCTATTTTACAACTTCAATAAATCAGATAAGTGTTTTTAGACTTCCCCCTTCGGATGGGCCCACCGGTTGTTCATGAGTCAGAAACGTTCGCGCAACCGAGAAGTTTGCTCTGCGAGACAGCCTGCAAATCGCTAAAAAATTCCTTGAAGAAAAAAAGTAATTCGAGTATATTATCCCTCATAATTCACTTTGGATAATATCATAGCGCGGCGAAGCCGCAGTCATCACCAAGTATAAGGAAATAAGGGAAAAAGGGAAGGGCGGCCCTATTTCCATATATCCTTATTTCCTGAACCTCGGAAACTTCATCTGAAATCTGATCAAACTTTTGCACAAAAATGCAAAAGTTCACCTGTAATAACATAAAGATAGGTTAAATAAGCACATGAATATCTACGCCGTCATCATTCTCAGCACTCTTGTTTTCAGTTTTATTGTCAGTCTTATTACAGAAATTCTGAACTTACGGGCCTTGCGCGATGAGTTGCCGGAAGAATTCGACGGTGTTTACGATTCGGAAGAATACCGGAAGTCGCAGGAATACACCCGCGTCAAAACGAAATTTGGTTTCGTGACATCGATATTCGGTATTGCCATCACTCTGATTTTTTGGTTTAGCGGCGGCTTTGATATGTGGGACCACGTCGTCCGCAATTGGAATTTACATCCAATTTTTTCCGGCCTGACTTACATTGGGATCCTGATTTTAGCCAAGTCGATCATCTCGCTGCCTTTTAGTCTTTACTCTACCTTCGTCATCGAAGAACGATTCGGTTTTAATAAAACCACCCCCAAAACATTTGTCTTGGATATGTTGAAAGGTCTGCTGCTGGCAATCGTATTAGGGGGGCCGTTATTGGCCGGGGTGCTGGCGTTTTTTCAATATGCCGGCGTCTGGGCTTGGTTGTATTGCTGGGGCGCCACAACATTATTTACGCTTTTCGTTCAGTTTATCGCCCCAACCTGGATCATGCCGTTGTTTAACAAATTCACCCCGTTAGAGGATGGGGAATTGCGGCAGGCCATTCTCTCTTATACGGAATCGGTCAAATACCCCCTGAAAAATCTGTTCGTCATGGATGGCTCTAAACGCTCCACAAAATCAAACGCTTTTTTCAGCGGCTTTGGGAAGAACAAACGTATTGCATTATTTGACACCCTCATCGAAAAACACACGGTTTCTGAGCTGGTCGCTGTCTTAGCCCACGAGATCGGGCATTACAAAAAGAAACACATTATTCAGGGAATGATGATCAGCATTGCGCATACCGGAGTCATGTTTTTTCTGCTGTCGATCTTTTTAAGTCATCAGGGGTTGTTCGAAGCGTTTTATATGGAAAAGATGTCTGTTTACGCCGGCCTGATTTTTTTCGGACTGCTTTATTCACCCGTTGAATTGGTGCTGTCGATTTTCCTGCAGATATTCTCGCGCAAACACGAATATGAGGCCGACCGTTTCGCAGCCGAAACCACCAACGACCCGGATTCGATGGTCGACGCTCTCAAGAAGCTCTCTGTGCATAATTTATCCAACTTG
>JBHHWX010000310.1:0-7430 GCA_046756745.1 bacterium
GACACCGCATTTCGATTAGCAAAGTTTTTTAATACCACACCAGACTTTTGGATAACTCTTCAAAACACCGTGGATATGTGGGACACACTCCAAGCACGTAAAAAAGAGTACGAACGTATTCACCCAATAAAAAAGACGGTCGCTTAATCAGTAATTTCAGAAATTAAGTCAACAGGAGCGACGGGCCCTTTCATGGTGAGCGGTTTCTTTCCGTCCAACTCGCGTACAGTGCGCTCCAGGGTACGTTCGGAAAATCCTTTGAGAACATTACCACAAAAAGCATTGATTATTATTCGTTAATTGGAAAAATTGGAAGAGAATATTGGTCAGCAATTTATGCAATTAGAAACAATCATTAAAGTATGGATAGCTGAAAGACTTCAGAGTTAGCTCGAAAAAGCTAAGATTTTGAGAAGCGAAATTCTTTACAAACAGAGCAAGTTTTTCCCACTGATTGAAAAATCCCACGGATAATTCTTTGGTGCCTTTATCAGTGGGTTTCTTCAATCTGTGGGAGAGGAAAATGAGATCGTTGTTTCAAGTTCTTCTCTTGTCGGTTTGAGGCGGAGCGTCGCTAGACTTTTAGCGCAATCCAGACTAAATCAAATACTCGCCATCCCGTATCATCTCCTCCCGCTGTTTATCGGGATATTCCAACACCACCTTCTTTGTTGTAATTTTATCTTGAACTTCCGGAATATAAATCCGGTCGATATGCACAACATTATTGGAGTCAAAAAAATGCTGCGGAGAGGTCGCGCCGCCAAAATGGTCGCTGCGTCCAAAAGCGATGTGCAAACCGAGCTTTTCATCGAGTAAAACCACGCCAATCGGCTTGATTCCAAAAGGCCGCAAAACCCCAAAGCCGATCTCTGCGATATTTCCGTAGGCGGGCTCTGTTGCCAGTTTATTTTTTTCAACTTCAGACTTCGCGCCTCGAGAGAGAACATCTATCGCACGATTTCGTTCTATTTTGTAAACAACGATTTCATCACCAAATTGCACCGGCAGAAGTCCGGCTGTTTTGCTCTCTTTAGCTAATTCTCCTTCGTAAGGAACAATGTAAGCCTCGCCACTCGGCAGATTACCGGCGATCCCTCTGGTTCGCAAAAGCCCGCTGCTGGCAAAACCGGAACGGTACCGGATATCCACAAAAAATTCATAAGTCTGATTTTCCACAAGAAAGTTTATTTCAATTGCAATCGCTTCGTCGAGCTTTGATCTGATTTTGAGCACCTGCTCGTGGACTTTTTCATAATCCACACTTAAGGCCGGAATCATTTCACGGCTAAATCCAGGCATCGTAGCAGCCCGAAAACCAAATTTCTTCGCGAATACTTTTAACGGGGCCGTCGCGGAGAATTCCGTCAGGGCAAAAACGATATCGGATTGTGATAAGACGCGCTCAAGACGGACGCCCGGGCCTTTTGAAACGAGCTGTGCCGAAGTGACCTGGTCCGGACAGCTCGTGCACCGGGTCATCGACTCCGGCAAATCGGCGTTGTTGCTGCCGGTATTTTCGAAGCAGAAGAAGGAAATCTCGGCGAGATCTAAATCCATCTTAACCCTATGTAATGTTTCATACCACTCCCAAGCTATCTGGCGGCGATCTTGCCAAGCGTCGCTATCGGAAACACGCGCGTTAGGAACATCGATCAGGAATGCCAGCTTTTTATCCTCAGGAGTAGGCGCGAAGATCGTTCTAATGAGCCCTTCGAGCTCCGTTTCGCTCAAATTCCGTTGCATGGGTTTCGCTCTTACCGTTAAATTATTTACGTGATGAAATTTATTTGCACAGCCCCTGACCTACAGCGCCGCGTAAACCTGAATTTCTTTTTCCAGCCGAGAAACAAAAAACAGACTTATGATACACAATAGAAACTTCTTTATACATGTATGCATACGTCCCAAAGGATTGGCCTTTGATGGAAAATCAATATAGATAGCAGGTGAGGAAACAAATATCGAGAGAACGAATAACTTCTCCTGTGCGAAGTTCGATGCTGGATAATTTCTTCGTTTCTCCATCCAAAACCCAGAGTTGTTTTCCATCCCAGGTAATACCCTGCAGCTTTTCTCCTGATAGTGGAATTGACAATTCCTCACGACTCGATTCCTGGGACGCCACAAAAGTGAAACCTACAATAACAAAAAGGACGATTCCACAGACGAGGATTAAAGACATGAGCTTAACTGTAAAAAGACTTCTCCTTGGGCTTGTCTTATTGATCCTGTCCTCCTTGTAAACATTTCATTCATTTCTTTTTCTATTATAAAGACCCTTGAGAAATCTACATTCTCTCAACTATGTACAGAGATAACCGGTTTTACCTCAACAGGTTCCTTGATTCGGCGCGCCCCTCACCCCTCAACACGCGAGATAAATTTTAGAATTGCGCGCATCACGCGCTGGATAAACCGGGTGATCTTGTGAGTCATTTTCTGGCGGAAGAACGGGTCCATGTTACTGCTGATCAACCCGATCCAGTTGGTGAAGATATAGCTCTCCTCGCCCACGTCCATGATTTTGTCCATCAACGGCGGTACATTAACCCAATCTTTGTATTTGGACTTGTCGCCTTCCCAATCCACTTCGGGCATTCCGAATGCGTCCGTTGCCAAGCGGAAAATGCTGCTGACAGACGGGTCCAGTCCCATTTTTTGGGCGCCGACCCAATCCACCGCGATGATGTTCTCACCGCCGATAATGGTCTCGGTTTTCTTGGGTGTGTAGTCGGCCTTGACGCCCATAAGTCCATCTGCGCTCACGAATGCGTCGATAAGACCAAAGTGACAGGGCAGGGTTTTCAAGCTCTCGATGGTGGGCCAATCGAACTCCCGTTTTTTGTGGTACTCTTTAAACTTGTTTTGCATGGGCAGACAGCCGTAGGTGTTTTTCACGGTTAGGGTGTAAAAACAGGAGGCGTGGGTTTTGTTTTTGGCGAACGAAATACGAAAATCAGCGTCGCGCCAGGTGGGCCCGACCTTGTGTTTGCCTAAACGGCCGCCGTAATCGTATGACACCATCTCTTCAGTCAAATCGACCAGACGGTAGTTTTTCTCCGAATAGCCAAAATACCTCGCGACGGTGAGAACCTCGCGATTGTGGTACCAGTTGCCGTAGACGTTTTGGGCGTCGACGACCGCAATGTTGCTGAAGCCGCGCTCGGCAATATCATCGACGAGCCGTTCGACCAGCTCCTTGTCTGTGATGGGTGACAAATCTTTGCGCGAGTGGCCCATGCTGATGTTCGGCTTAATCACGATAAGAAACTCCTGCTTGCTTTTGCCCGAGCCCTGCCATTTCTGCTCCAAGCGATCCCAAAAACCCGTTTGAGTCAGCACACGCTCTAAAGCTGTAAACTTATCCTCGTGCTTGACCACGACGACTTGCGTACGATTATTCGTGGTTTCCGTCATCCTGTTCTCCTTTCGTTTTTTGGACAAAATGGCAATATCGGTTAGACACGTCATTAGAAATGAAAGTCTATTTGCCGCCAATCAGCCGCTCGACTGCGACGGTACTGATGACCTGAAGAAAGGGAGTCGCGACAAAAACGGCTGCGCTATTTGTTTCGAATGTCAAAGCCATTCCCCCAAATGCAATTGCCGAAGAAACGACTAAATCCAAGAGAAAATTGCCTTGTCTTTTGTTGCCGAGGTGGGTGCCAAGTGGCAAGAGCACAGCGTCCCCGGTCACGGTGCCCCAGAAAAGCCATTCGAGGCCACAATCTTCTTCGTCACAGCCCAATACCCCAACTGCAGCAAGAGCGACGCCTCCGCCAGCAACGATACCCAAACCGCCTCCGGCAACAGCGCCCAGAATAGGAAATCCCAGGTTGGGTTGTCGAGGAGGCGAAAGATCATCGCCTGCTTTAGGTAATCGCGTTTGGCTGCGATGAGTTTGATTTTTCAAAAGACGTTTTGAAAAACTCAGTGTCGTATAACGTATTGCGATTTTAGCCTGAGTGATTCGGGAGGGTTCAAAAAAATGACGCGATAGCTCGCCGGCAACGGCGTTGACCGGAAAAGTTGGCGTCAGCCAGTAAAGGATCAAACAGAGGACCGAACAAAGATTTTTCATTTCATATCCCCATTTTCACCACGTGGAGGGAGATTTTTTCGTCGTCCCGATATTCATTACAGTAGAATTGTAAGAAAAAATTGGGATTTCCGCAATGACAAAGAAGTCGCACAACGTTTCGAGAAGTCTGATGAACCTGGCAAATTAGCTCCCTCTTTTTAGGTTTAAGTTACATAAAAGTAATGACAGCCAACAAAATTGCAAACTTTTCTAAAGGTCAAGGCTCAGGTCATGAATACGGATTGCTGGATTGTTGGAATACTGGATCTGTCGTTATTTCTCCTCCGCTACGTTCTGCCTGGCGTCCTGCCCAGACGGAAACAGGATTACGACGTTACCTCTGCTTCGACTTTTTTCGGTATGGTTCGAACAAAACAGCCGTACTTCATCGGCTCTTCTGCGCGGCAGGACCAGATCAGCTTGCCGTCCAATACGGTCATGTCCGGGCAGCCGTCGCACATATTTTGCGTGCCGTCGTCGAGAATATCCGGCGGTTGGATAATCATGATGGACTGGTAGTGCAGTCGCCGGAAAAGCCGGATGGGATTGGCCAGCGCTGACATAAGATATTTCCTGGCGATAGTTCGAAGCTTAGCGTCGATAGGGGAAAGCAGCAGCATGGCTTTGCCTCTGCGGTGTATTTTGGGTTCTGTGTAAGCCAGATAGTGGCCATGACGAAAATGATGCAGCGCTTGCGCAAGTTCTATAAATTTGGGTCCCACATAACCGTAAATTTTGTCTTTGGTTCCGATACGCCCGCTGAGCAGCCATTTGAAGGAATCCGGGTTTGTGGTGCCGCCGAGATAAGCGGCGCTGTCGAATTCCGGGAACCGCTTCTTGAGCAGCTCGTAGATGTCGGTCGACAAAATATCCACTTTTCTATTATTGGAGGTTGTGTACGGGATCACCCCTAAATCTATCTTTTCGTCTCCGACATAGTAGTCGAAGCGGCCATCGAGAACGGCGGCGCGATAGGCGATAAACACTATCACGTGCACTTTTTCGATATGCTTTTGAGCCCAATCGACCAGATCGGGAATATAATGCATCGTGTCTTCATAAACCGTCGAGTTGAAAGCGCAGGAGACCCCGCCGACTTCGTGCAGCATCTCAGCAAATTTCTCGCGCAGCTCACATAACTCCAGCTCGTTTTTTCCTTTCCATTTTGGGCGCATTTGTTTGCTGTCCACGTGGAACGTAAACCCCTTGGCCCCGGCTGCCTTGAGCTCTTTCAGCAATTCTTTGGTCAAAGCCACTCCATTGGTGTTCAGAATAGGCTTCAAGCCGTCCTCGGCAATTAAGCGGACGATTTCCACAATTTCCGGATGAATGAGCGGGTCGCCCCCAGCGATGGAGATGCCATCGGTGAGGCGGTGTTGCTTGAAAACGGCCAGCTCTTCTTTCACGAGTTCTAATGGTTTGTGCCCACGAGGGTCGTTGATGCGATAGCACCCTTCGCAGTAGATGTTGCATTTCCAAGTGGGTTCCAACCAGGAAATCGCGTTATCGGTTAAACTCCAGGGCAGGCGATAATAATTTTTAGGATCTAACTTAGCGGTCATAAAAAACTCCCTCCTTGATAAATTAAGTTTAAGTCTACGATGAAACCAATTTAGCAAATTAACCACCGATGGAAATGGCAATTCTGGTATTCGTGTGGCAATATTGAGATAAATAATAAATTTGTGTAAGATATTTAACCTGAAAATTCATCAACCACGAAGTTCCGAGATTTTGCTCGGAAGAAAGGGCTTACTCGAAGCGCTTTGATATGCGATCTACGATGTCGGTGCTATTTCAGAGATTTCAGCAGTCAAGTCATCCATATAAACATGCCCAGAATTCGTGGAAAAGAAGTGTTGATATAATCCGGCAGATCCGGATATTCAAAGTCGCCTGTTATCATCATAATCGCAGGTTTGCCTTGTAATGATTCAAAATAGTTGTTGTAGATTCTATGGTCTTCCCCATGCATGATGACGCCTCCCGCCCAGCTTCCCTGTCCCAAAAAATAGTTGCCATAAACAAGCGCGCCTTTGCCAGAGCGCAGCGAAAGAAATCCTTTGCAGCGGACAAAGGTGTTGTATCTGTAAATGTTGTTATTTGATTTGCTGGCAATAATTTCATCTTCGCCATTGCATTCTTCAAAAATATTGTACTCTATCACAGTATCATAAGCCCACCCTCTTTCCCCGCCGCCAACCGTGATGATATCTGCGCCGTTTCGCACAACGCCGCCAATAATATTGGGGGAACGATTGCCGAAATAACATGAATCGACCAGGTTGCTGTGGGCATTTTCTACTTCCGCCAGAACCATCAAATTCCCCCAGTGATTCTTGCCGGAAAAATAGCAATGGTCAATCCGGTTGAACGCTCCCGCAACTTTTACCCAGAAGTGGTGTCTGGAGCTGTCTGGCTGGTTGTAGTCGATGATAGCCGTGTTAGTTAAGCGGCAATCATTTGAGTTTCTTCCGGTTTTCCGGTCGCCAATGGTGATGATCTGGTCGAAGTCGCTCTTTGGAGTGAGCCAGCCGTCCTTAAAATTCAGGCCGTCCACTAGCAGGTGATTGCCGATAACAGTGAGTCTTGATTTTCCTGTCAGGATGACCTCGCCGGGAGTTTCAGCGCAGAGTACGATGGGGTTGAGGCTGTCACCCTTCCCTTCAAAGACTATTTCTTCATCCACCCAGATTCCGTCTTTCATCAGCAAAGTATCTCCCGGTTGGGCGATTTGCATGGCGCTGAGGATGTCAGCGGCGGACGCGACAATAAAAGTGTCAGCCGTGATTGAGTCACTCCATACCAGCATAGAAAAACTGATTACAACCTGCAGCGAATATTTTTTGATTAACACTTACCTGAACATCGCGAGTGTTTCTTCTGCCTGTTCGCACATGGTCACATCTTAACATGCTTCTGGAAAAACTCCCAGATGACGTCCGTCGCCTGAATCTTGTCGGAAGGCTGTCCCACTATTTCCTCTGGCAGGAAGCTCATGCCGCCCGGCCAGAAGTGCCCCATGCCTTCGATGGTGTAGAACGCCACCTCACTGTCTTGCCGGCATGGACCATACGCCAGGCCGAGCACCCCATCTGTGTCACGGATGACGTTGGAATCTGCCGGACAATCAAGCATCTGCACCCATTCCCGGATGCTCTCCCGCACCGGTGGTTTCATGCCAAAGCTGGTCTGCCCGATGAAGATTTCACCGCCATCGATCGGGTTGAGCGGGTCGGCTGTGCCGGTTATGTACAGAAGGGACAGGGGACTTTCGGCCATTGGTTCTTCCAGCCAGTCCGTCCCGGCCACACAGGCGATTGCGGCGATGCGGGCAGAAATCGTT
>JBHHWX010000311.1:0-7426 GCA_046756745.1 bacterium
CTGCTACTCACGACCACATCTTCGGGCGATGGGATTTCTACAGTCTTGATTTCATTCGCCTGGATCACTACCTATTCTTCCCAGCTAATTGCCGGGATTGTTATCGTGGCGTTTGTTGCGACATCACTTGTGATGAAGAATTTAAGGGACAACTCAGCATCGTCGAAGCTTTGCTGGAAACAAAGCCAGAAGTCCTTGCCCTTATTGTCAATTGCGGTTTGCTGAGTTCCAAGAGCTTCAAGGTTGAGATTTTCAGGAATAGCGATGTTTGAGCGGACTATCTTCGGGCGATAGTTTGCCCGGAGTTCTGCGGCTTTCGCGGCATCAGTCGCCTTGCCATGCGTTGCAGAGGAAACTTGGGTTGATCTTTCATCTTGCCCCGGGCTGACAGTTTGTGGACTTGACGAGTTCGCAAAACCAAAAAGCAAAAAGCCGATTAATGAGTTCATTAATATTTTTTTCATCTTTGATTCCTCCGAATTGGTTTGTGCTAGATTTTTAATTTTCACCTATTCTCCCAACAGTTCTAAAAACCGACTTTCTCAATGAAAGTCGGTTTTTTTGTCTGCACTGGATGCGCAAGTTACTTTTTCAACAAGTACATGGCGCCCACTTTGAGAGTAAATGTGTCAAAGCTACTGCTGCCCAATTTGAATCGTGCCTCACCGTACAAATCGATATTACCCGAAGCAGGGTAACGGACGCCACCGAACAGGTTAAGCCCGAAGCCGGTACCATCGCCAAAGGGGGGTCCCGTTCAAGCTGACATTCGTATTGGTGAAGGTTACCCCTGCTCCTGCAAAGGGCCGAATAGTTGACTCAAAGGGACAGCGTTCAATTTTACTGACTCACGCGCTTTGGTCGCCAAGACAATTATTTGGCCTTCCGCACTGCAATAGACACAACCTACTTGATCTCCATTTCCATCTTGTGTTCGGAAAAGCCGGTTATATCCAACTCCATGCTGCCGGGCTTTTTTTCATCCACGGCTTCGGCCAAATCGTCGGTAGTGCCTTCATAGAAGAACTTGAATGAAGCAACATGGTCACGGAATGTTCTCTTGACGCCGGTGACACCCGGCAGCGATTTCAACATCTTAGTGAGCTTTTTCATGATTTTGAAACTGCAGTTGGAAACAATCCACTCAACACGGGTGACTTGCGGCGCATTGGGGTCGCCCGGCTTGATTTTAGTCTTGATGATATCGACCGCTTTGACGATGGCTTTTTCAAGGGCAGTTTGCATCGCTTTGCTCTTGAACAAACCGCCTGCCATAGGCACCCCCATAATTACACCGCCGCCAACCAAACCTATCTTCGATTCCTTTTGACTGATTTTGTCGGATGAGACAATTTCACCGGTGGTTGAGTCTATTATCCTGATGGTGATAGCCAGTTCGGATGTGTTCTTGGCAACCCCGACGCCGATTTTTCTGGACAAAAGGCCGCCAATACCGCCGCCGCCCTTTTCTTCAAATTTGGTGACGGAGCCGACTACCAGATACTCTGCTCCGATAAGTTTACCAAATTCAGCTCCGGTACTCGCATCGACTTCGCCACCCAGCGCCAGGTCTTGTTCATCGCGAAGTCTGTTTATAGCTTCCCGTTCCAGAACTGTAAATTGTCCGGTCTGGACCAACGCATTTGTCAGCAGGTCGGCCATGGCTGTGCCCAACACCGGAGCGGCCTTGGGTACTTTTACGGTAAATTCTGCTACTGCAATTCGAGTTTTGTTTTGAGCTAAGAGACCAACTTGACAGAGAAAAAGAACCGACAGGCATAGCAGTAAGCGATTTTTCAAAAACATATTTGAGTCCTCCTTTAAAGTTAGATTAAAATGCAGCTATTATTTTATTTAACACTCAATTTCGGCTCAGTAAATCGACGCTCGCATTTTTCTTTCGATCACTTGTTTTTTATCACCAGCCGTTTCAGCCAACCAAGCATTCATAAGACAGAAAGATGGAGGACAGAAAAATGTTTCATCTCCTTAAGCGCTAATATCCCCAACGTGAGCCAAATGCCATTTTCCTGTCTTTCATTTTTCTGTCATAGTTTTTGTTGCCGCTAACCCGCAGCCCCAAATGTCAAGCCAACGCTTTTCTCACAACCAGTGTCTGAACGAAAACGAACTTCTCTTCCCGAAGGCCTCCTGGCCGCGGGCGAATCCCTGCTTAGCTCGGCGGGGACGCCTTCGCGAAGATGTTTTGAAATCCGCACGTTTTTCGAGTTTTCGGTTGATCCTAAGTACTCTCCTTCATCCGGTTCGTCAGCTTCCGAAACTCCACCTTCATGTCCTGATTTTCAAAGATTCGTATTTCGGGAATCTTGAGATTTATCAGGGCTTCAAATTCTTGTATGCCGACGCGTAACATGGCGATGACATTGCTGCTCAAGCTCACTGTCTTGTAGGTGTTTTCCGCAGTAAAAATGTCATCTGCCAACGCTTCATTCAGTTCTTGGACATACTTTCTCTGCTCGTCGAGATGGGACCGGTAAACCTGAGAAGCCTTTTGAGTGAGTTTGTTGGCAGCGATATTATTTTCGAGAATCTCGCGGTTGCCCTGCCCTTTCGAAATTGCGGCTTTTGCTTCGGCAATGTTTCTTTTTGCCTCACCCAGGTATTTTTCGATAGTGGGTATGTATTTTCGGTCAACATCGTCGATAAACTTCTTCTGCATGCGGTCCAACACCCTGAGAAGCACCGTGTAGACGCCGTAATATCGCCTGGCCGCGTCAACATTTTCACCGCTCTCGTTGGTAAGTTTTTCCAGCTCAATGGTGATTTCCCGAACATTATTGAAGACAATACTCATCGAAATCATGTCATTGCCGACGACACTGGACAGAAGCAGGTCGAGCTGCTCCCCGGTCAATGCCAAGCCAATTTTTGACAATTCGGCCGCGAGTTGGGAACCGATATCCTCGATTCTTTTTTCGTATTCATCGATTAACTCATATTGCCCCTCAACCCTGTTCTGATATCCTTTTTTTGTGACCCGAAAAGGTATATCATGCAGGCCAAAGAACGAATCTTTGGGAGCGGTTATTTTCTTTTGATTGTATTCGACGATTTTTTCTTTGCTTTCCTGGATGTTTTGTTCTAAGCTGCTAATTTCTTGGCGATAACCATTGATGTCCGATATGCCCAGAATTTCTATCATCTCATCGAGGAGTTTTCTAATCTCCTTCACATTCGACCCCTGGTCCTCGCTGAACCAGGCGCTTCGGGGCAAGTCCTTATGCTTGTCCACTCTATCCAAAGCACCGTTCAATTTTGGGAATACTTGCTCGAAGACTTTATTGAAAGAAGAATCTCGAACCTGAGCAACGGCAGTATTGGGTAACCCGGTCCATTTCTCGTCAGGCAAAAGACCAAATACCATGACAGTCAGAACTATAACCAAAACTGAATTTTTAAATCTGGCTTGCATAATTCCCTCTCGAAGATTAGACGTAACATTTAACCGAGTAAATTCTTGGACGCTGATGAACGCAGATTATCGCTGATTTTTTGAAAAACCTTTTGAGGATTTGTTTTTAGTTGTTGTCGCTACGAATCGAGAAATTCCAAATCACAGACTTGTGGTAAGCAAAGCCGGACTACCCAAATGACAAACAAAGCCAAGACAGAAAAATAAAAGATGTGTATCCTCAAAATAAGGCTTAGCACAACACAGCGAGCCGGTGAGTAACATTTTTCTGCCCACCATATTTCTGTCTTTTCAAGTTTTTTGCGCTTCCGCAGGGCCAAGCGGGTTGCCATAAAATCCGTGTCTGATTTTTCACGGCGCCATCTTTACTGGGCGAAGTCCCAGTCGAGAAGGAGAACTCTAGTTAGTGTTTGAACGAAAACTAATAACTTAGCTGTCATAAGGAGATTGCTTCGCTGAGAAGCGCTCGCAAAAACATCAAAAATCAAGTTTTCGTTCGATCACTAGTTAACCTCAATTTTTTTAATAGAATCACGAATATCAAGCCAAACAAGGAGTAACCCAAAGCTGGGGATCAAAGCAAGAAAACCGAAAACGAGTCCTATCACTCCTCCCAGGAGCACACCCATCGCTTGCCAGACGAAGCCTAATGCGACTGCTCCGGTGATGGTCGTTGAAATCAACCAGAACCAACACATCGCCTCCATCCAGGTTTGTAACGCCGTAACAATAAGTCTTCTAAGCATGACGACCTCCTTATGTTAAGTTCCAAAATATAAATGATTTTGCACGACTTTTCCTTTTAGCCAGCTTTCAGGATCCTTTGTATGTTCAGCCAAAAAACTCCACATGCTTGCCGTTTCGCGTGGATCGTATTTTCAGCTTACCTTCTTTGACTCTGTGAGAGAGATAATTGCCTGCTTCCAAATAGTAGCGCGTCTTAGGTTGTAAGGGTCATTGCTCCTGGTAGAAACAAATTGAATCGCTTAGCAGAAATGACATTCTTATTTTGAGAATCGTAATCAAAAATCTTGATTTTTGTGACGAGATTTGTAACTTTATGACCTTACCTGTATTAGTTATAAACGGTGTTTACAATATAATCTATTGATTGCTTCGAAATATGGAAAAACTGTTTCATTTTTTCAAAAATTGTGCTGATGGCAAGAGCTAAGTTAGAACGTAATCCAGACGCAGAGGCTGTCGCTGAGCTTGTTGCTAAGATAAAAGCAAACGATAATGAGTCAGTTCAAATTCTGGTTGATTGGTGCAAACACCGGATTTTATTAAAAGTGCAAAGTGAGTTGTCTCGTTTCCCTTCGTTATGGGAAGATGTCTTTTGGGAAGTTGTAGAAGCGTTCGTAACCAGTATCAAAAATGGGATATTTGAACGATCCGGGGTTCCGTTGGCGGCGTACGTTTTCGGGATCGTTAAAAATAAGATTCATGATGCGCGCAAAAATGAACGCAAGAATAATTTGGATGGCGCCTTAGAAAAAGCGATTGCCAATAAACACCTATTTCTTGCCAAAGATATTAGAAATGATTTTATTGGGTTTAATAAGCACACAAAGCAGATAGAATCCATTCTTATCATATGTTTGAAAAATCTCCAGAAGAAACACCTGCAGCATGAAAAGACTATCGTAATGTTTTATTTTGAGGATTTGAGCCTCAAGGAAATCGCTGCCAGGATGGGGCTGGCCGTTCAGAAAATAACCGACCTGAAGAAATATGGGTTGACAAAACTTCGTCAATGTCTGGACGGCTATAAGGATTAGAAATGTTTTTCCATATTTTGACTCAGCAGTGCGACTCATTATTTAGTCAAGACCTTCGATACGGTTCTCATACGGATCATCATCATGACTTGCCAATACGAAAATAAGCGAAACGAGATCGTCGACCAATACGTTCGTGGAGAGCTGGACCAGGCCAGACAAGATGAATTTGATATCCACGTTTATACCTGCGATGCCTGTTTTGCAGAACTGCGCTTCCGGCAGTCACTCGTTCGCGTACTGCGGCGAGAGCACGTCAAGAAACGCAAATCAGCACATCGAGTCTACAAAATTGTCTTCCCCTTAGCTGCGTCGATTGTTATCGCACTGTCATTCTGGGGAGGTTATAAAGCAGCTCTTCCATCTTATTACGAACAAGCAAGATTAACCGAGAACGACCTAAAAGAAATATCAGTTGGCTATAGAAGATTAGCTGAACAAGCAGAGCAAGAAAACTTCGCTAAGGCGTCTGAAGCGCTTCAGAAGGCTCACAAGAAGGGTTTATGGGGGTTCAAACCGTATTTTGAACGGGTGCAGGTAGAGCTCGCCATTGGGTATCTCACCGAAGCCTACTCGGAAGAGAGAGACTGCATCAAGCGTAATAGAATAGCTTACTTTTTGGCAAAAGCGTACTTAATGGTGCAGGATAAAACGACTGCCTGCGCTTGGTTGAATAAAACGGAAGATCATACAAGGAAGCCGCCGGGCACGGATGCTTTGATAGCCAATCTCAAATGTCAATCACCCTAAGATAGAAGCTTGGCCGAAAATCCAAAATCACTTCCCGAAGGCGTCTCGCCGAGGGCTTTTGTGGGGCACAGAGTCAGTGTAAAATTCGCTCGGTGGGGACGCCTTTGCTAAGAAAAAGATACTTTTCGGCCACGCTTCTAGACTCGCCTTGACATTGTTTTTCATTAAGCCTCAGTCACCGGCATCTTCGAACCTACTGGCCAATCAAGACAAACGGAGCCCAGTGTTTTGGTTCTGCATATACAGAGCCTGATTTGATTAACGCCAGTTTTGCGTTTCTCAGTGCAGCGTTCTTGGCCTCTCCTTTTAGCACACCCTTGAAAAACATTGGTATCAGCTCACTCGGACTGTTTGCGTCAACTTGCCATAGGGATACGACCAAATTCTTTGCACCGGCATAAATGAAACCGCGAGTCAAACTCAACATTCCCTCCCCGCGTGACAGCTTTCCGTAGCCGGTTTCGCAGGCGCTCAGAATAACAAGGTCGGCATTCAGCGCGAGATTATAAATTTCCCCCAGTCGCAGTACGCCATCCTCCGATGCAGTACTGTCCCTTTGATCTGCCAACAACAGACCGGAGAGTGTGGGCGCTGCCGTATTAGCAAAACCATGGGTCGCAAAATGGATGTATCGATAATCTTCAAGGTTGTAATGTTTGGCGGCGGCCTCGGTGGCCTCATGGTCGAGAAACACCCGCGTCTTATTTCCGCCAAGCCGGTTCAGCAAGCTGGCAAAGAGATTGTATTTCTCATTAAACTGAGCCTCGATATCCAGTACTTCCTTCCGCGTTGAAAGTAAGTTAACCGGCAGGGCACGCGTGGAGTCCAAAGCCCGGTTTGCAGTCAACGTCGCAAACACCGCATTGCTGGCAACGGTCGAATCCCAATTGACCGGCGCAAAAGCGACATAGTCATAAGATGGCTCCTTTTCCCTTTTACGCAGGGTGGTTTCGAGCCAGAGTGTCGCGGAATAGTGGTAACTGACGGAACGTTCTTTGAGCAAATATGGCACGTTGCTGAAATCCATTTCAGAACCATAAATGTCTTTGGTGAGCAGAGTCTCGAACGGCAAATAATGCAAAGGACCATCCGGTATGATGAGAAGGTGCTTTTCTCCCAATTGATGCGCCACCGGCGCCAGCAGGGTTCGGTAAAGAGTGCGGCCCTTTTCAACAAACAGAGCGTAATCGGATTCGATAATGGCTTTTCTGAAGGCCTGAATCTGTTGGTCTAATCTTTGATCCTTTTTTACCGTCACGATTTCGAGGCCACCTTTATCAAGCGCAAAAATGTAGATGGCGCTGTCACCGTAGAAATATTCCAGGAGCAGTGTGTTCTCATCTAGCGCTGCCTGGACTTCTGGGACGGTTGCTACTTTTGTATTGTATTTCAGATTGTGGTATTCCGGGTAATCCGTCTCGAGTTGTTTTTTCAGGGCTTCGTAATCGCGTTTGAGGTTGAA
>JBHHWX010000312.1:0-7422 GCA_046756745.1 bacterium
TCCATCCATCCGCATTGCTATCTTCGAAATCATCGAAGAATAATGGTGCACATTCCGAGGTGTCTGAAATAATAATTGTATGGATACCATGAATACTCGCTAATCCAAAATCGTCTACGGCCCGTATAAAATATTCCACACCAGCATTGGTTACAACACTATTGGGAATAAATCCTTCATACTGATCTCCACCGACGGCGGCCATAGAAACATGCTGAAAAAGTAAAGTACTAATCTCTCGATAATGCAAGTCTACGCTGGTAAGAGAAGTCGTGTTGTCAACAACAGTTGCGGAAATCAGAATATCTTGCCCGGGGCTGCCACTTGTTACAGGGGTGTGTGTAATTTGTGGAGGTTGATTGGGGAGCACAGCGATCTGGTATGGGAATATGTCCGGATCAACCGTCGGATCAGACGAAGTCACTTGCCCATCGGTTGCCGTGATGTAATAGTCAACGCCCGGATCTTGAACATCGGGCCCTGCAATGCTGGCTTCATAAATATTATTTCCCACCAAATTCATAGGAATCGAGACATAATTAATTACGCCGGTTGTCCGGTAAAATAGTGTTGCACTTTGTACAAACGGTGCAACGGCATCGGTAATTTGGGCCGCAATAGTGAGAGGGATGCCCGCAATTTGTGCCGAGTTGCTCAGATTAATGGTCGCCTGGGTACGTTGAATCTTTGGTGCGGCGCCTGGGGTGTAAAACCCAATCACCTCATCTGACTGGCCAAAAGCATTAATCACAATTCGCACCTCGCGTTGCTGGCCATCGAAAACTGGATTGTCAGTACGATAACGAACGATGTAGGTATTGCCGATTGGATCTATCAGGCTATCGAGAATATCCCGGTAGGGACCCTCAACATTAAAGAGCAAACCATCCGTAGCGCCCCGGATGCTGCTGGAATTACAATAATCGTTATTCGAATTACCAAAATTACAGCGCACCGCAGTGTGGACAATAATATTGTTGTTTTGACAGGTGTTGATTGTCTGCGCCAAATTGCCGCCGTCACTGTCCTCGTCTGTGATGAGTAGAAAATGACGCTGGCTACCGGGTCGGAAACTGAACGTCGTCGCGGCCTCAAAAACTGCTTTAAGACCCGGCTCGAAGCCTCCATCAACAGTCATCTGATCTAACAAAGTTTTGAAAAAATTGATATCGCTGGTCATATTTCCATTATTCATGATTATCGGCTGACCTCCTGACGCTGTTTGACCAAATCGAACTAATCCTAAACGCACATCGATCTGTCGCGCTCCCAGACTGTCGACAAACGCTTTTACATTGTCTTTTACTTCTTGTTGTTCTGCTTGCATGCTAAGACTGTTGTCAATAATGAAAACAAAATCAAGAATACGCACGTTACCCCCTTCTTCCGGAGGTGTGACCTCGAAAAAATCCGTTTGCACACGCCCATCCTCAAAAGCGGTAAAATCAGCCTTGGTTAAACCACCAACAGGTTGGCCACCCGTATCCACAGCTATTGTGGTAAAAATGAAAGGGAAATTGTTGCTATCTAACGAGCGCAGGGTCGCCTCGAGGTTCGGTACAAATAGAAGTGGGACAGGCTGTCTTACCGTTCGCACACCGGTTAGCCGCTCAACCTTCTTTCCAGACCATATCTCTTTTGGTGAGTATCCCACGGATCTATCCCGGTCACCGACTGCTGTCACCGAAACTGAATATTGGTTCAAGGGGTCGATATCTCCTATACGCAAAGAATTGTCCCCCGATACAGCCAACTTTCGCGTTTCTCCGCTGACGAGATCTTTAAAGTCGACAACAAATCTATTGAAATTTTCGGGTGAATACCATGTTACATCAATACTACCATCATCACCTGGCGCTTGTGTTACAACGAGATCAAGTGTGTACTCTTCAGGTTCTCTGACATTTTGTTGCTGGGCTAGGGCTGTTTGGCCAAAAAACAGATAACAGACACTAAAAAAAGAAAGTAGAATCAATTGTGATATCTTCATGGCTTCCTCCTTAAAACTTGTTTTTAGAAATTCGATTGTTCCGGATATTTATCCTGAACACAAAATAGTCCAGGACGTTTGTCCGTAATCATCGAAGGGATGAAGGGATAAAGATCCCTTTCATCCGGCGTTCAGCATCAAAATACGGAACGACCTTTTCACCTCATCAAAATCAGCTTCTTACTCGACACAAAGTCTCCCGCCCGTATTTGATACACATAAATACCACTGGCAACGCGCCTCCCGAACGCATCCTCTCCATTCCAATTTGCTTTGAAAATGCCCGCGGGCTTTTCCTCATCCACCAAAGTCCGGACTTGCTGGCCGCGTATATTGTAAATCAGCAGTGTGACTCTGGCAGACTTTGGAAGTTGATATTCTATGGTGGTGGTCGGGTTGAAAGGGTTGGGGTAATTTTGAAACAAGCGAAACTCCTCGGGCAAGTTGTCCTCGACGCCATCCACGCTGTTCAGTTCTGAATAAATAAACTCGTAAGGCTGTGATGGAATGTCCCGGATTGAGGTGTTCTCTGCCACCTTTGTGGTATCTCTATCTCGCACCAGCGTCAAAGAAAACGTGTCGTCGGGATTTGCGCCGGCTTCGGCAGTCACGGAAATCCGGTAAATTCCCGAGGAAGGGTTGTGAATGATAATGTAATCTTCCATTTCTCCATCGGCGTCAATGTCCGCTTCAAGATAAAATCCTTCAGACAGATCGTTGACATCTTTGGATAGGGTTAAACCGTTCGGATCCATCAATTCGATATCCACTGGGGAATCCGACTGGAGCGTAAGGAATGGCACGGAGTTGGGGCGCACAAAAGATATCTCGCAGAGGTGCGTGTCAACAGTGGCAATCTGGAGTGTACAACCGATTATCTCACCGGCCGCGTTGCGGTCGATGTCGATGTTTTGATCTAATATTTTTCCGCCAAAAATCTGCAAAAGGTCGCCCCCTACCCTTTCGATTTCCGGAATCACTTCGATGCCGGTTTTGGGATCGACAAAAAGTAAATGGAATGCGGTCCCGGTTGCATCGATAATGGTTTTCAACTCGGCTTGATCTTGCGGGTCCGTAACCGTGGCCTCCACCAGGCTCTTCAAAGAGCCTTCAAGACCTCCTATCGCAAAGTCAATTGGGATACTGACGATCATCGCTCCACAGAGCGGCGCCAGCCCAGGAAAGGCGAATGCCCCGCCACAAACCAAACCTCGAGCTATCCAATATTTTTTATCCAACAGACCGCCCTCCTCAGCCGCTCTTCGAATGTGAAACGCCGCCGTGCTAATACTTTGGCGAATGGATTCCTCTAAAATATCCTGCAGCAAAGGTTTTTCCCCGAGAAAAGCCGGCGTACTCTGACTGTTGAGAAAGCCCCCTACCTGCCCCAAAGAAAAGCTGAAATCTTGTTCCGGTAAAAGGAAAGCATTCGGACTTGGTGTGAAAGGAGTTGAAATGATGACGGTTTCAAATATAGACCCAAAAGCGCCAAAATAAAAAACATACGTATCTTCATCCATTACAGGATTGATGGTGGTATAAGAGAAATGGCCCTGTTCATCCACGGGCACGATACCGGTCATTTGGGAAACCGGATCGTGTACGGCCATCTCAACCTGTTGAGCTTGACCGTTCACCTCTACCGTTCCCGTAAAAGTTATTGGAGAATTCAGAACCGCAGGAAATGGACTGATGCTCAGATTTGCTAACATCACGCGGGTCTCACCGGTATTGATTGGCTGATAAAAAACTCGGCCCCTGCCGGCATCATCCTTAACATCAAAAATCATCACATCGATAAGCGTGGTATCGGTGGTTTCCCAATAATTGAATTTGGCAAAGACATCCGCCACGCCGTTGTTAAAGATGGCAAATTTACCGCTTTGGTTCACAAACCCCAAAAAGCGATTTCCCCCTACGCTGCCGCCCGCGCCGCCGCCAAAATCGGGGCTTGCTGAGTTCACACAATGGATCCCGTGTGATCTCGTGTTAGAAATGACTACGTTTTGAATTTTAGGGCTGGCGTTATCAAATACCAGCGGGCTGCCGTTGGTCCCGAACCCACCCTGACCGGCAAAGTAGATTTCTGCATATTCGATGAGCGAAGCGGCGTCGTTGCTGGCGTCCCGGAATAGAATGCCGCCCCAATCGCCGGGCACGCCATTGGTAGCCCCGGCGCCGTCGGTGTCGCCGGCGCGACTATCGTCTCGAAAAGAGGTAAAAATAATGGGCTGATTGGGCTCGCCGATGGCTTTGAACGTGCCATCTATAAAAAAATCGGTTTCTTGCCCCATTTTGAACAAGACGCCCGGATGAATCCTGAGCCCGGCGCTCGCGCCGACGATAAAATCGCCGGCGATGATGTACGGCAAATCGGTGATATCGAGCTCGATATTCACCTGGTAGGTCTGGTTCAGCAACCAGACGCCATTGACGCGATTGTCCTGCAAGATCACCTTTTCAATAACGGGATTGGCGCGGGCGTCGAGCACGATCGGACTGGGGTTGTTGCCGAATCCCCCGCGTCCGGCAAAATAGATTTCGCAGTTGCGCAATACCGCGTTTGGATCGATTGTCGTGGCCTCAAAGCGAATGCCGCCCCAATCGCTGGCTGCGCCCACTGTCGTACCGTCAGCATTGGTATCCCCGCCCCGGCTGTCATCGCTCAACGAGGTAAAAAGGATCGACTGATCATCAGCCCCATCGGCGATCAGCCCGCCGCGTATGAAAAAATCCGTGTTGTTGCCAAACTTCAATAACACCCCGGGGGCAATTCGCATCGTAGCTGAGACGTCGATAGTAACATCGCCGCGAATCATGTACGGGATTCCGACGATATCCAATAGCACATCGGACGGGTAGGTTCCGGTGAGCAGGTCGATGCCGTTCACACGATTTTGTTTTAATTTTACATTTGTGATTTGGGGATTGGCGCGAGCATCCAATTCGATAGGCGCGTCGAAATTGCCAGAGCCGCCCTGCCCGCCAAAATAGACGTCGCAATAGATCAAGCGCGAATCCGCATCGTCAGTGGTTTCGCCAAACCAGATGCCGCCCCAGTCGCCGGGCGAGCCTTCCGTATCGCCGTCGCCGTTGCTGTCGCCGCCGCGGGAGTCGTCCCGAAATGAGGTAAACACAATGTGTTGATTGCTCGTGCCGGCTGCTGAGAATCCGCCTTCGACGCGAATATCGGCGTTGGTGAGCATTTTAAGCAGCACACCCGGCGCAATGGCAAACGACGCGCCGGATCGGATAGTGATATTCGGAACCACATAAGGCAGCTCGGTGATATCCAGCCGAATATCGGAAGTGAAATTTCCTCCCTTTAAACCGATGCCGTTGACCCGGCTGCTGGAAATGGTGGTATGGGAGATGGCGGGATTCGCTCTCGGGTCCAGCAAAATGGGATAATCCACAGCCTGACTGATGGCGCCGGCGTACAGAATTTCACAGGTGCGTAAAGAGGCGTTCGCATCGTCAACAGTCTCCCGGAATTCGATCCCGCCCCAATCGGCCGGCGATCCGGAGCTGGCGCCGTCGCCGTTGCTGTCGCCGCCATGCGCATCGTCCCGGATGGAAGTAAAGACGATAGGATTCAAATTGGTTCCTTCGGCAACCAATCCGCCGCGTATGACGAGATCGTTGGTCGTACTGCCCATTTTCAAAATCACACCCGGACCAATGCGCAGCACCGCCCCGGGATTCAGTGTAAAGTCGCCAAACAGCAGATACGGCAAACCGGTGATATCCAGCAGGATATCCGATGAGTAGGCGCCGGTTTTGACCACAATGCCGTTGGTACGATTATGCTGCAAAGTCGTGTTGGTGATGGTCGGATTGACCCGCGGGTCGAGAACAATGGGATGATCGATGGCCTGACCGATATCGCCCCCGAAGTTGATGATCACATTGTTGAGCACGCAGATGGAGTCGATGGCCGGTTCGTTGAATTGAATGCCGCCCCAAAAGCCTGGTGTGGGGTTGGCGCTGTTGGCTGTGAAAATGATTCGGGCGTTGGGCGTTCCATTGGCAAACAGGCCGCCGTTGACGAATATATCTTTGTTGTCGTTTAGCTTCACCGTAACTCCGGGTTCGATAGTGAGTTTGACCCCTGCTTTTACGGTAACGTCGCCGGTCACCACATAGGGACTCCCCGCCAATGTCCAGGAGGTGTTTTCGGAAATGGCGCCGCTGACTTCGGTCTCACTGCCGCTGGCGTAAACGACCACGGAGGTGGAGCTGCCGGTTAAGCCTGGCGATGAGGCTTCGATGGTGACGACGCCGGGCGTGGTAGTGGCTTGCAGAGTGATGGCGGCTTGGCCGTTTTCCGGGGTGGCTGGATTGGCGCCGATAAGCTGGCCCGAGGCTGTGCCGGAAGTGATGGTGAAGGTGATGGGGTTTGTTGCGTTTACATCGGACAATTGTGCGATTATGCTTGCTGAGCTCTGTCCATCAGCAGGGACAGCTTGCGGTATTGCTGTCGTGATAATTAGATTGCTTTTGATAAACAAGTCCGCAAACATCTTACCCCCCGAGTCGCTGATATTTCTGACAGCCACTAGACTGTTTGAGCCATCATTGGCTAAGCTATTGGGCATTGATTGGTCGTTAAACGTTCGGTTTGGATTGTTGGCTCCACCGACACCGGGAAAGGGATCTCCACGGTCGCTTGTGTTGACCCGATTGTCCAGGTCGTTTTGCCCATCCGCTTCCTCCAGATCAATCAGTTTGTGGTTGGCATCATTGTTGTTTCCATTGTTTAACTTAGACTCATCCACATGCCATATGAGCAGACCTGATTCCGACAGTCCAGAGTCAAATCCAACTTTGTGCCGGTTTTCCAACAGAAAATATTCTTTGCCAACCTGTCCATTTTTCCATAATCTGAAAGCAACTGGGGCTTCTTCAACGTTGGAAATTGTTTGCTGACTTACGTTTTCTCCGAGATTAACCGGATCGAGCCAGCCCATAAACTGCTTTGACCACGATGACATATGTACTGGCCGCTCTGGTTCGTAGCTACTCCCCCCCCAATTACCGAGTCCCATTAGACCCCATCGTCCAATTCCGAAGGAATCAGGGTCTTTCTCATTTTTATCTTCAGGTGTCCTGTCATACAGATCAGGCAAGCCAAAAGTGTGTCCATATTCATGACAGAAAATGCCGATTCGTACCATAGTTGTGCCATCACAATCAAGAGCCGGAACGATGAAGTAATCCTGGATTTTAATAAATTCTCCATTGCGACCTCTGTCAGTGGTTTCATAAGGAGAACCATTAGAGACAGGCCAGGCCGTATAAACCCATGCGTGTGACCAGATATTGGTGGAACCAGCTCCGCATTCTCCTCCTACCTCAGGATGAACTATGGCAACAGCGTCAACAAATCCATCGTCATCGCCTGAATTTGGAATATTATCGGGTCCATCGTT
>JBHHWX010000313.1:0-7397 GCA_046756745.1 bacterium
TAAAATTTGGGAACGAGAACATGCAAACTGCTTACTGCAAACTGCCTCATCATTTTCAAATCTTCAAAACATAAACCGGAATCAGCTCCGCCACCGGGATGCCCAATTCCAATTCAACGGTTTGTGAAAAAATTTCCTTACCGCGATATTCGTAAGGTACGTTTCTCAAATCCGTGATGATTTCGCTGCCACCTCCGTTTCTGGACTTCACTTCAAAAAAACGGCGACCGTCAATATCATGCACACCGAGCACGCTCTTCCAGCCGGGATAATTGTACCCGGCGCCGTGCGGCAGCATGTTGGCATTGAGCAGTCGATGCTCTACACCGAAACCTCGCCCCCGTTCTTGCCAGCCTAACTTTTCCAACATTTCCTCAGAAAAGTTTTGCACGCCTTTGAACAAATAAGCGGGTAAATCGGGCCGCAGGGCCAGAGGAGACAGGAGATCATCCGGTTGTTCGGTCCAGGTGTTGATGCCCAACGCGATCGTATTCATATCCACTAATCCTTGGTGGTTCGCGTTGGCCAGGATGATGAAATCCTCAAATAGCAGCTCTGCGGCCCGTTTGCGCCGCTTTTGAGCGAACGCTTCAGCGATCTGATAAAACTGCCAGTATTCCCTGGCTCGCTCACCAGTCAGAATGTGCATAGCACCATACGGCGTGCTCACGATCTCAGCCCATTCGCGCAGGGTCTTGCTGGAATCGATGTACAAGCCCGGTCCGAGGTGAGATTCCTTTTTCAACTCGCTTCCGGAGGTATGCGCCATGAACGCGTACGGCGGCAGTTTAACTGTGGAATCCAGCGATCGAACTTCAAACACATCTACAAAATGGTTGCCCTTCTCCAGATTCCATTTGATTTTAATGCCCTCGACTTCACAGCTTTCTTGCTTCATCGCTACCGAGCGACATATCAGGGTTTCCTTGTCGGGCAATTTCTCCAGCCCGCCCACAAACATGCCGCAGCAGTTGGGTTTGGTGTCCAGGAACATGAGCTCCGTGTCACCGTCACCCCAGGCTAATTTCCCGCCATAGCCAAACCCGCTTTGCCAGCGGTAACTGTTGATGGTGACAGTCACATCCGGCGAGGCGACAAAGGTTGCGTTCGGCGTTAATCCCAGCGCCTCCTGAGTGAAATGCATCTTCGCCAAGCCGTATTTCATGTTTTCCAAACAGAGCTGCGCCCCAACATCCATGGGCGGGACATGAAACATAAACCTGGCAGCGTGCTCTAAGCGATCATTTTGTGCCATTGCCGTTTCCTTTTCCATTTCCATTTCCGTTGTATTCAAAATTAATCAAGGTAGCGCCGTAATCACTGTACTGACAGGTTTTGCACAAAGGCAGCTCCCGCGTTTTGATCTGTTCTCGTACCTGCTTCATTTTGTCGCTCAGCAGGATATTCTTGAGCCCGCCGTCTTTATGAACGTTGGCAAACACATGCTCGCCGCTGGAATCGTAGCAGCAGGTCGTGACGTCGCCGTTGGAGAGCACTACGCCATTTTCATAAGCCCAACTGCATACCGAATCTTCGATTTTCAATTGCAAATCTTCCTCTGCAACCACATACTTGCGGTATTTATCATTTTTCGGCAGCAGCTTCTTAGCGATTTTCTTGCGAATGTTACCCTCGATCCACGTTCCAAGCGAGACGTTCTTTAACGCTAACTGATCCACCTGCATCCTTTCGGCCATATCCACGATATCATCGATTTCATGCTCGTTGTAGCTGAACACCAGGTATTGCAATCGAATAAATGGCCATTTCCGCCCCAGATTACGCTTGCTCTGCGCCAGACGGTTGATGCCCTCCACGACCTTCTCGAATTCGCTGCCGATACGGTACCTTTCATGGGTTTCCTTGCTGGCGCCATCGAGACAAACGATAATTCGCTCCAAGTTGGACCAGAAGATCTTTTCGACGTGTTCTTCCTCGAGAAAAGTCGAGTTGGTGCTTACTCTGATTTTGATCCCCTTGTCTGAGGCGTATTTGACCATATCAAAAAAATCAGGATTCAGAAACGGTTCGCCAAAATTCCAGAAATCGATTTTCTTGGCGTAGCCCACAAGACCATCGATCACCTCTTTAAAAGTATGCATCTGCATATGACCAACGTTTCTATGAAGATGGGCGGGTACGGGACAAAGCGGGCACTTCAAATTGCACAAACTCGTCGATTCTACCATGAATTTGTTGGAGTAAAGCCCAAATTCATCGGCGACCTGGCTCATGGTGCGCAAGCCCTTTTCGGCATGAACTTCTTCTTTTATCACGTTCATATTAATTCTCCTAATTTAAATCCAAAAGGTGACCTTCTTTTTACAGTGTCAATTTTAGTTCTCCTGATAAATTGTTTTCCGCAAAATCAAGCGTTCGTATCTATTGACTTTGTAAAATTGTTTCAATACTTTAAAAAAGCCTTGACTGGTAGGAAAACACAACGGCCCTAAAAGCCGCATGGGTTTTTCTTAACTTTTTGTTTAGGTTACCACCCGAACGAGAAGACCGCATCAAGGACTTAAGGCGGTTGGTGAACGTTTTGACCGGCGATCCCAACCGTTTTTTATTTGGTAAGCTTGCCTCCCTTCTTCAATGGATAGATGCACCTTTACTAAACTTTTACAGTTTAGTAAAGTTAGTTCAAATATCGACGAGCGAGATTCAAGTAATATTCTATTTTTTGTATGGTATTCCTTTCCAGTTGCCGCAAAACTTTGTAAGCCCTGCGACAAACAAGGGCCGTGGCTATCTGAGCGTTTAAAGCCTGTTTGGAAACCTGCCACGGCACGCATTTTTCATACATCTCAATAAATTGCCCGATGACCCGTTCAACATCATGCGGCGAAAAATACTTTTGAGCAGCCAACCGGTGCAGACCGGTAATAAAATGCGCAACATCGTAAAGAGGATCTCCCAAACTTACCGAATCAAAATCCACGAAGACCGGTTTCTCAAAATCGAACAGGATTTGCGAGTAATTAAAATCGCCGTGGATGGTGACGTGTACCGAAGGGCTCAAACTTTTTAATTCATCCACGCACGACCATATCGCTGCTATGGATTTTTTGAACTGCACGTTGTAGCTCATAAGCAGCTTGGCTCGTTCAAATAGCTTCTTAAAGCTGTCTTCGCGTGTGTAACGTGGAATGCCCTCTAACTTACTTTGATGTAAATCAGCTAAGCCTGTTGCAGCGCTGACAACAGCATATTCCAAACCTCGAACTTTGGCAAACTGCAAAAAGGTTTTGCCTTCAAGCCAGCTCTGCCAGAGGACCTTCCGCTCGCAATCATAAGCCAGGGGCTTCACAACGCAAAACGCTCTTTTCTGTTGCGATTGCTGCCGCCAAAGTTGACCCATAGCGGAGTAGACCTGTGCCCCCCGGTTATTTCCATAAACTTTCGTAAAAATTTTTGTGGACGTATTCAGACTCGGATGATGGACTTTTACCAGCAAAGCACAATGTCGACGGGGAACGTAATTCAAAAGCTGAATAAACAATTGGCTGTCCGCTCTCGAATTATCCTTCCCCAAGCTCGCTAAGATTTGTTGTATTGCATCCGGATCGGTCAATTCCCTGAGACTTTCGAGTTTTGGATCGTGTGGGAATCGCCAAACATACATGCCTAACGCCGGCAGCAGCTCCGCGCCTTTCGCTTTCAGACGAGCTTTCTTTTTGCCAACATTTCCAGGACTTTCGATGCGCGTGTAAAGAATTTGCACTTTGGGCAGACGCTCAAAATTGAGCGCATAGGTCACAGTACAGCGTTTGCCGGGCTTGTAGCGTTTGCCAATGATTTCGCACCCGTTAAGCTCTCCGCTGCCATTATTTATCTCAATGCGAAAGCGATCCCGAAAAAAATCCAGCATGAAGGATTCGTTGAGTACCCATGGCAATTGTGGCAGCTTCGCATCGATGATGTTTTCATCTAAGCCGACAACATTGTGTTTTTTTTGCAAAGTTTTTATGGCCATGTCGATCTGTTTGAATAAAAATAGGTCTCGTTAAGAATTTTTTAGCCACGGATTGGCACTGATTAAACAAGGATTTTGTTAATAATAAATGAACATTACTTACTTCATTACTTCATATTCAAAATTCATTTTATCCGTGTTCAATCCGTGTGCATCCGTGGCTGATTTTAAATACTCCAGCCCTCTTTTCGCTGTCGCGTCTGCGAAAAGGCGCAGATTCGTCGAGCTCAGTAATTTTGCCGTTTTGCAGGTGAAAGATTGTATCCATGTCCATTGCCAATCGATGTTGATGCGAAATCAGGATGGTGGTCTTATCTCGGGTCAAGCTTTTTAACTGCTCCCACACCTGTTGCTCGGTAGCCGGGTCTAAACCGGTGGTCGGTTCGTCGAGAATGATGATCCGGGCGTCTCGCAAAACCGCTCTCGCAATAGCGATCCTTTGCTTTTGACCGCCCGATAAAGTGGCCCCGCGTTCTCCAATAATGGTATCGTAGCCCTCGGGCAAATCGCACATGAAATCATGAATTTTGGCTAGCTTAGCGGCGTCAACAATTTCATCAAACGTGGCATCCAGACGGCCGTAAGCGATGTTCTCCCGGATAGACGTTCTAAACAATAGCGTTTGCTGCAGCACAAAACTCATCTGTTCCCGTATCGATTCCGCAGTGAAACTCTCTATGTCGTGACCATCGATGAGAATTCTGCCTGCGGTAGGCTCATACAGTTTTGCAAGCAAGCTCACCAATGTGGACTTGCCAGAGCCAGTCGGTCCAATTATCGCCACTTTTTCACCGGCTGCAATTTTGAGCTTGACGCCATTCAGCACCGGAACATCACCGGTGTAAGCAAATTCAACATTTTGAAACTCAATGTTGCCTCGAACTTTGGGAGCGGCGGCGGAAACCTGACTTACGGTTTGAGGTTCCGTTTGTAAAAGCTCGGCAATTTTCTCCCAGTGTACTTGTCCCCGTACTAACCGGCGGAGTTGTCTGGACAGGTCTTTCAGCGGCTTGTAAAACGCTCTCAGATAAGACAGAAATACCCAGAGGTCTCCGGCTGTGAGCACGCCGGCTTGCACGCGAATGACGCCAAAACAAACCACCACCGCTACTCCGAAAGCTGTCACCACCTGCACCACTGGCATATATTTGGCTTCGACATTCGTCGCATTCAGAGCGGCGTCGAAATTCGCAGCGCTTTCATTGTCGAACAGCTCATCGCTAAACTTTTCCCGGCAGTAGGTCTTGACCGTTTCGATGGATGAGATAGTCTCCTGAGCAATAGAAGCCAGATTACCTTCACGATGCCGTTGGGTTCGAGATGCCTTTTTTATTTTCTTCGTAAAAATCACGGTTATCCAAAACAGCAATGGCGCTAAAATCAAGGCCACCAACATCATCTGCCAATCCATCCAAAACATAATGGCGGCCATACCAACGATGAGCAGACTGCCTTTCAACAACGCAGATAAGCTTTCGGAAAATACCGTCTGCAAATAGCCGGTATCGTTAGTGATGCGCTTGACCACGTCACCGGTGCGGAGGCTGTAATGAAACTGCAAACTCAACCTCTGGACATGAGAAAATAAGCGGGAGCGCAGCCGGGTAATAATTTCACCGCCCATTTTCTTCCGCAAATAAGTCGAATAATAGGTGATAAAACCATCCGCTACAGCAATCAGCAAAATGGCCGAAGCGATAAAGACAAGAAAAGGAGTCACCGAATCCGTCAAAGGTGCAGGCAATGCCAATCCAAAGGAGCTTCGGCCTGACTTTCCTTCGATCAGATAGTCGATGACGAATTTGAGCGGCCACGGTCTGAGCAGTTCAGCTATGATTGCTCCTAAAGTGAGAAAAACTATAGACCCAAAAGCTCGCCGATGGGCTTTCAGGTTCTCAGTGATAAATGCAAGCGTGTCGTTTCGTGAACGGTTCATCAAAGCGTTTCCGTTTCTAAAATTTGTTCGCACAGCTCTATCATCGCATGGGCGCGATCCAGCCAACCCTTTTTGACCGGTCGCAATATGCACTGAAAATAGGCGCACCATAAACAGCTCAATGCGCTATAAGTGAGAATGATTGTCTGTAATTCAGGCGAACACTTATGCATGTACGTTTTCATGAAAGAGCGAACGCCGCAATCCAGGGCGGACTGTTTTTGATAGATTTTTAAAGACAGTAATTTTAGTTGAGCATAAAAGGCCCCGACATCGATTGCCGGGTTGCCCATAAAACAGTTCTCAAAATCGAGGAGACTCAGGTGTTCGTCATCGACTAAAATATTAGCCACATGAAAATCTCCATGAACCAGCGTGGGTTTTATTTTATTATGACCCAGCAACTTCATTTCCAATGTAAAAATCAACTTTCTGAGTCGGTGCGCGTTGTCGGGTGAGCTTTGAATAAAATTTTCGCCCCAGCATTTTAGCTCTAATAATTCTTCCGGTAAATCCCGCGTCTCATTCAACAATACCGGAGTTTCATGGAATTCTAACAGACCCTGGGCAACCCGTCGACAGATTTTGGGAAAAATCTTTTTGTTGCACATGTATGAGAGATGAACCCCGGGTACAGAACTGAGCAATTCTAAGCGTAAATCCGGAACCATGGCTAACGGTTCTGGAATTTGAAAAACCGAACTATACCAGGTCTGATGGATTTTTTCCAGATTTTCATACACGCGTTTCACTTTGCGAAAAACTTTTCCATACACTATTTGCGTGGCAGAAGGCGCCTTTTTTGAACTCTGCCAATGAAGCTGATACCGGATCAGGCATTTACGTTCAGGTTTGTACTGAACGACAGACACGTCAACCTTTGCCAGCTTTCTTTCCCCCTCAACGCTAAAATGCTTCTCCAAAATGGATTTCATGAACTTTGGATCGGTTGCGTTGACTAAAAAGGGGAGCCGGCGATCGGCTGGAAATATTTGAAAAAGCAGGCCAAATTTCGAGGAGTAAACCGCGGCCTTTTGAAAAACTTTTAAAATCCTATTTTCTTCGATATCTAAAATAAATTGCCGGTTGATCTTTTCCTGCCATTTTTTGCCCTGACTCGACGACAACGTTCGGGCAAAAAAATAAAATGGGTCACTTTGGGAACCTCGCGATTCCGCTTTGTACAGAAGCCTGAGTCCTTCGAGGGGATTATTCTTAATCCAAATAAGTTTGATGTTTTCGAAAATCAGCTCAGTTGACACAAGCTTTTGAAGATAAGCCTGAATCGCTTGACCATCTGGCGTCGAATTTGTCCGTTGCAGCATAGGGTTCAACAGAATTAAGCGTTGAGAAGAATTCTGCTCAATGAATCCAGGGTGTGTGTGCGCAGTTGTCATAGTCATCACCATATTTGATTTCTAATTAGTGTCTGAACGAAAACTCTTTAAAATGCTCAAGCACCCGTCCCCGGGTGCGTTTGACGCT
>JBHHWX010000314.1:0-7392 GCA_046756745.1 bacterium
CCCTCCTGTTTTTTTATTCATGTGTGTAACTATTCAGGTGTGAGAAGCTTCGGAGTGCAAAACTTTAGTTTTGCGGTTTTTCAATGAAAACCGCAACGCTGAAGCGTTGCACTCCAATGCCAAAGCTGAATAGTTACCCATGTGTTAATATAAGCTTATAATAATCAAAAAAGAAATGATGTGCAAGCAATTCGTCGTTTGAAAATGAAAACCTGTCCTTGATAAACCGAGTCGTGAAATTTATTTGATAATATGCCTCAAAATTCTTATATAGAGACATGAAACTGAATTATCGCGAAGTCAACCCAGGCAGCCCGCGGAAGCTGCTCATCCTGCATGGGCTGCTCGGTTCTTCTCAAAATTGGGTTAGGGTGGCTCCAAGACTTGCCGAAAACACACATGTTCTTATTCCGGATCTAAGGAATCATGGCGCCTCCCCACACGCTTCCCACTCCTTACAATGGATGTATGAAGATATTCTGGAATTTCTTAATGACCATGATATCAAACAAACTTTTTTGCTGGGTCACTCCCTGGGAGGGCTGGCGGCCATGCGGTTCGCTTTCCAAAATCCTGAACGACTCGATGGCCTGATTGTAGAAGATATTTCACCTGCATCGAGATTGAACAGAATGGATACGATTTTTCACGCCCTAACCGGATTGGACTTATCAAAAATTCGCACCAGACAAGAGGCTGACGAGCATCTATCTCAGAAAATCCCACACCGGGAGATTCGACAATTCCTTTTGCAAAATCTAAAACGTAAAGAAAGCGGCGCTTTTTTCTGGCGATGCAACTTAAAGGAGCTCGAACGTTTTACGAAGACAAACGAATTTCGACTTACAGACTCAGACCGTTTTGATGGGCCATCGCTCTTTATCGGAGGGATGAATTCGGAACAGACGATCGATGGTCACACGAAGATTTTATCACGACATTTCCCCAACTATGTGCTTGTGATGATTCCTGACGCCGGTCACTGGGTCCATTTCGATGCCATGCCCCGGTTTGCTGAGATCGTCACGGACTTCCTAAAAAACCGCTTCAGAATGTTACATCGTGAGTGACCGAAAACGATTCTCACTTACCCGAAGGCCTCCTGGCCGAGGGTGAATTCCTGCTCAGCTCGGCGGGGATGCCTTCCCGAAGAGGTTTTTAATCGCGGATTTTTCGAGTTTTCGGTCACTCAGCTCCCGATCAAAAAACCTAAACCAATCAAAACAAACATCGCGTGCAAAACCGTAAAGTAAATGAAAATCAAATTCAAAATGGTTTGCAAAGAAATCCCGCTAATGACAATTTTTTTGCCGTCGTCCGTCTTAAGCAACGGCGACTTCACCGTAAATAATAAGTAAATCGAAAGAATTAAACCTCCGCCGCCAAAAGCGAGTAAGATAAACGCAATTATCTGCATTGTGCCCTCCTTATGTTATGAGACGTGAAACGTGAAACGGCAAACGTGACAGACCAGACAGTCAAAACGTTTCACGTCTGCCGTTTGCCGTCTCACATTCTAACAACACTACTTCCGCTTGGTCCAAAGTGTTCTCCAGCAATTCTTCCATCGCCAACAGCTTTTCCGCTTTGACCAGGTCGACCGGCCTGGCCTTGGTTTCAGGACTTTTCGGAACAAAGAGCGTACAACAATCTTCATACGGTTCGGTTGAGATTGAAAATGTTCCGATCTTTTTGGCTAACGTGATAATCTCCTCTTTATCAAAACCCGCTAGCGGCCGAAGTATCGGTAACGGAGTGACTTCGGAAACCACCCGGATGTTACTCAACGTTTGCGATGCTACCTGTCCGACATTTTCTCCTGTGACCAATGCTGTGGCTTTCTCCTTGGCAGCGATCCTTTCCGATAGACGAACCATATACCGGCGGTACAAAAGAACGCGTAATGCAGCAGGCGCCTTGGCCATAATCTCTTTTTGAATATGGATAAACGGCAGAAAATAGACTTTCGCGCGAAATTGGTATTGTGTCAAAACTTTGATCAAACGCTCTGTGTTGTCTTGTGAAACGCGGCTGGTATAAGGCTGGCTGTGAAAATGGGCATAGACCAAATTGACGCCGCGTTTTAACATAAAATAAGAAGCCACCGGCGAATCGATTCCTGACGAGATCAGGCTGACAGCCTTTTCGCTGACCCCGACCGGTAAACCGCGTAAGCCAGGAAGTTTTTTCGAATAAAGTAAAGCATAGGGCCCAGCGATCTCGATGAAACATGTTGCATCGGGTTTGCTCAAATTAACGCGTTTGCCACATTTTTCTTGGATGAAGGCGCCGACTTCGCGGTTGATTTCAACGGAGTTCAGAGGAAATTCCTTTTGTGCACGCCGGGTCTCGATCTTAAAAGAATCAAAATTCTCTTTTTCGAGCAGGGACCAGGCCGTTTCTTTTATCGCGGTGATCTCTTTAGGAATGGCGAAACCAAGGCTGTAATGGGCAATACCAAATACTTTTTCCAAAGCAGCTACAATGGCTTGCACCTCGGAGTTCTTTGCTAGGTGAATGACAAAGCGTCCCCACAGTCGTTCGATTCCCGCGACAGGCAAACTTTTTAAAGCCTTCTTGATATTCCGGATCAACTTTCGTTCAAAAAACAGGCGATTCTTACCTTTTAATGCGATCTCGCCGTAATGAACGACCACACAACTTTGAGACTCTGTCATACTGGTTTCTGAAACTCTCTTAACCTGGATAATTCATAGAATAAATTGAATAAATTGTAGCCACAAAGGCGCTAAAAATCACTACGTTAAAGCATCATGAGCTATTAAACTCAGTTTTCAAACCATGTTTTTTTTTGCAAAAGAATTAAATATGTTAAGTTCTTAATAATTAATCAAACAGAGCATTGGATTGTTGGAGCCATGGATTCTTGAAAGTTTGCAACATAGACATCTCTGACTCCATTAATCCATTACTCCACTGATTAGTCGATTTGCCCTAATAAATGTCCGGATCAATTTTGGTTGCGGCTTTGCTGTGTTAGGAATTATTCAGGTTAAATAAAAAAGGCACAGCCGCGACTGGCCATGCCTACTTCTCCTCCTCCTTCCATTCCCCAGCTATAAGCAATTTCGAAAAAGGAAAATGACGGATGAAAAAGAATTTATCATGAAAAAGTAATAATGTCAAGGAATTTTTGACCTCATGCGAAATCACCCAACCGGGCATCAATTTAGTATTTCAAGTTGCCGGCGAGCCTTCTTATGTTGCGGATTTTTCTTAACGGTTTCTTTAAACATTTTCTTTGCACGGCGCTTCCACCCATTGTTGGCGTAGAAATTGGCGACTGAGAAATAAACCTCATCTAAGCTTTTCCCGCCATCACAACCCCCGATAAGCTTAGCAGCCGTCTGCCCGAAATTCTTTTTCGTTCGAGCTGGGTTTTCAAGGAGCAATGTCAGAAGAAGAATGTTATCTCTGTATTGGGTGATGAGTTTTTTTAGAATCGTGATCCCTTCATCGAAAAGCTCATCGATTTTCCCTAACTGATATTGCAGATTGTCCTTGTTTTTTATGAAGGTTTCGCTTTCTTCCAAGTAATGTTCCATAACATAAACCAGCTCGCGAGCGACCATCACTCTGTGAAAGAGCAATCCGATATTGTTCATAAAATCGATTTCATTCTTATCGGGCATAAATTTATGAACGTCTTCGAACCTTTTCTTTGGGGGATCGATTTGACGTTTGAAAATAAGATGGTGTTCCTCTTTGGCTGCATATAATACATTGCACATTTCTCGCATTTTATCAAACGGCATGAAACCTTTTTGTTGCAAGGATTTTCGGCACGCGTTAAATAATTCGCGAGCCTCGAGATAGAGCATTACCATATTCCGGATCTTCCAATCCCTGATCCTGCGAAGATACGGTTTGACTTCCTGCGTTTTAGACATGTCGGTCCCTCCTTTTCAGCTCCCCTTCCAATAGGATATCGATATGTCAAATTATAAGCTCTTTGAATTTAAAACGCAAGTCAAATATAACGAAAAAGCCCCCGAATTGAATCTTCAGGGGCCTTTAGTGAGAGCAGATGGGTTATGCCTTTTTCTTTCTCTTACGGTTGGAATGAATTCGAAAGGCAACAAAGGGTAACAAGAAGAATGAGATGTTGGCCATTGCATTAACCGCAGTTTTCAAAATCGGATTTTCGATAGCCACGTCGATTGCAGGCCGTCCGCAGCCACAGCCCTGGTCTTCAGGATCAGCAATCTCAAAAGTAAGATTACTGTCTTGTGTACTCTTGCCATCGTTATCAGTCGCTGTGACAAAATATGTGATGGTTGTTCCTAACGCTTGTCCCGGAATATTTCCGGTATAAAGGTCGTTTCCCTGTGAAGACATTGTCTGGGTCACGGCATTTTGTCCAAGCACTTGATAGGTAAACGTCGCCTTTTGAATGCTGCCGTCGTCTAGAATAGCGGCCGTAACAACATATGGGCCAGCTTCGTCGAGTGTGTTTTGCAGCCGGGTGGTATGGATAACCGGTGAGGCTGAGATAGCGCGATTCACATTCAGGCGTCCTCCGGTCATGGTTTCTTTGCTGAAACTTTGTTTACGATCCACAGAACCCAAGAGCCTTATGATGACTTGTTGCATGGTCAGATTCGGAAATTGTGCCCATATCAAGGCAACCGCGCCGCTGACATGAGGGGTCGCCATCGAAGTACCGCTTAAAGTGGAATAGCCGTCGTGTGGAGTCGTACTTAAAATATTGCTGCCGGGCGCCGCTAAATGGACTGTATTGCGTCCAACATTGGAGAAGCTGGCGATATTGTCCCCGCTTGTACTGGCGGCGACAGCAATAACATTAGCCACATTGTAATTAGAGGGATAGGTGGGGAACTGATCGTTATCACGCGAATCATTTCCAGCAGCAGCGATGAACAATACGCCATTATCGTTCGCGAACTGAATGGCGTCCTCCAAAGCTTGCGAACGCCCGCCGCCTCCCCAGCTATTGCTCAAAACTTTCGCGCCCATATTGGTCGCGTAAATAATCGCTTCGACCGCTTCGTCAGTCGTTCCGCTTCCGTCGCCGCCCAAGAACTTAAGAGGCATAATGGAAACTTCCCAGTTGACTCCGACCACGCCGACGCCATTATTCCCCTCTGCGCCGATGGTTCCGGAAACATGCGTCCCATGCTGGTTATCATCAAATGGATTGTTATCGTTATTGACAAAATCCCAGCCGCGGAAATCGTCAACAAAGCCGTTACCGTCGTCATCTATCTTGTTGTTTTCTTTACCATCGCCGAACTCGCCAGCATTGATCCAAAGGTTCGCTTTTAAATCGTCATGGTCCGTGTCCATACCGGTATCGATGACGCCAACGATGACCGATCGACTGCCAGTTTGATGATCCCAAGCTTGATCAGCATCAGTAATCTTCATTCCGAAAAGCGAGGAAAATCTCGGGTCATTCGGGGTCACAAACCTGCGATAGATATAATTCGGTTCGGCATATTCAATATTTCCATCGGCATTGCATTCGGCTATGGTCCGCTCGACTGATTTACTGCCAATGTTGCACTTGATGACGCCTATTGAGGGATATCTCTTCAAGATTTGAATGCCAACATTTTGAAAAGTGTTGGTAATGGTTACATCAGAAATATTTTTCTTAAATTTTACAATCACTTCACCCCGCTTATGCTCAGCAAGCTGCGCCGGCGCCTGCAGGACAGGCCCGGGTTCCGTGGTTTCAGCCAGCTCGGTTGACGAAAAAGCCCGGACTTGTGCTGATGGCTCCGCGTACACAATATATGGCGAATTGCTGCACAACTGCACCACCTCAGGGACAGTATAATCTGAAGAAACGAGAAAAACGTCAACATTTATTTCTTTCAGTGATTTGACTTTTATCAAACCGAGAGCTTGGGTGAGAGAGTCGACTTTAAAAGCCGAAACCTCAGGTGCAAACTTGATAAACACCTTTTTTTCCGGCGTATTTTCCGACATGGCTATCAAAACAAAGACCAATATCGAAAGAAGTAAAGCCGTTGAAAGTACGACCTTAACATGGATGCGCATTATACCCTCCTTAAGAGTTGTGTATAAATATGGGTTTATTGGTATGGATAATCTTTGAACGAAAACTCATCTAACGCACTGTCATTACAAGGCGTTTTTATCGAAACAATCTCCTGCCATGCCTAATGGGGAGATTGCTTCGCTGGGAAACGCTCGCAATGACATCAAGAATCGAGTTTCGTTCAGTCACTATTTCGATTTTTTTATGCAACCGGATTCCTCAACACACCGATTTGATTGAGCTCGCATTCGACAACATCCCCGGATTTCAATGGACCGACTCCCGCCGGTGTTCCTGTTGCGATGATATCACCCGGCTTCAATGTACAGTATTGAGAAATGTAAGCGACGACTTCTTCAATATCAAAGACCATTTCAGATAGCGAGGCGCGCTGCTTCGTCTGGCCGTTGACTCTTACCTCCAACTTCAAATTACGATAATCTGTGATCGCGCTTTTCGGGACAAGATAAGGTCCAAAAGGACAAAACGTATCGACGCTTTTTGAGCGGAACCAGGGTCTTCCGTGCTTGATATCTTCTTTTTGTATCTCTCGCGCTGTCACGTCGTTGAGAATACTGTAACCGGCAATGTATTCAAAAGCGTTTTGAGCTGAAATCCGATGTGCTTGTTTAGCAATAACAACAGCTAACTCTCCCTCGAAGTCGACACGCCCGATATTTTTGGGTATTTTTATGCTTTGTTGATGTGCAATGATCGCCGAAGGCGATTTAGAAAAGAAAAGAGGTTCCTCAGGTACATCACTCCCCAATTCTTCGGCATGCGCTTTATAATTTCGGCCGATGCAGAGTATTTTTTGTGGTCTTCCGATTGGAGGTTCAAATTGGATGGAATCGCGAAGCTTTAAGTCATCGAGTGGACGCACCTCCTGCAATGACTGAATCACTTCCTGAAAGGTCTCTTGTTGAAAAAAATCTGCCTCGACCATTATCTGAAGAAAGTCGAGACTCGGTCCTCGTCCTTGGTTTTTCAATTGCTTGTAGATTTCCCACATGTGGGAAAAATTGTACAGCTCTCCCTCGAGCGTAACCCCTATTTGGACTTTACCCTTATCCGTGGTAAACGAGAACGCTTTCAAACTGTAAATTTCCCCTTCTGAAACAAACCTTGATATCTTTTGAAATTTCTTTACAGGGTGAGAATCTTTCAGGTTGGTTTATTTTTCAAAACGGGTATAGTGTATTGATTTATTTTATGATTGTCAAGATTTTTTTTTATCGTCCTATGTTCCAAACATATACTGCTTTAAGTATTGATTATCGATCTCCTTTTCATCAAGCTGGGCTTTTACTGCGTCACCTAAGGAAATAATCCCAACTAATTGC
>JBHHWX010000315.1:0-7369 GCA_046756745.1 bacterium
AGTCTACGTTGAATGCCATGCTTTCGTCGCGTGAAGGCTTACCTGACATGTGTGCTTCGGCGGCCTGAACCACAATCCTTGCATCTTGTAAGGTTTGCTCGACTGTCAACGAGCCAAATGTTTCTAAGTAGTTTCCTCGCTTTCCTTGCAAGTGATGGAGTACTCTTATAGCCGCTTGATGCCACGGTTCGTAGAGTATACCTTGAGAACGACTTCGCATGCCCCTTAGTGCTTTGTAGGACTCACGTACCTTGTCGTAAGATTGAGACAGAGAGTCCAAATATCCCGGTTCTGCTTTTTCAATGAAGCTCTGAACATTGTCCGTCGCTACATGTGGGTACTGCATGTCGAATCCCCAGAACTCGATATGTCCTTTTCCTGAAGAATTGAATTGGCGCATCCATTCAATCATGTCAAGCACTTCTTGAGTGTTCCATGTCCAGAAATACATTCCAGCGAGTGCTTCCTTGGGATCACCCTTTCCAGTAAGGACATACTCGTTCACTCGCCGAGCCTCAGGCATGTTTGCTTCGATTGCAAATACGGTGAAGCCCATTTCCTCCGCAAGAAACTTTATGATTCGATGTTTCATTTTAAAAAACTCGCTTGTCCCATGAGTTCCCTCACCAAGCGCCACGATACGTGCATCCCCAATTAGTGACTTTAGCGGTAGCAGATCTTTGTGAGCTTCTTTAGGCTCTGCGGTGTCAAAAACGATAGAGCGGTCACGGAGCCATGAAATCTGTTTTTTACTTGGTATGAAAGGTTCAGGCGGAATTTGCTCGTATATTTTTCCGTCCAATTCAATTTGAAGGCCATCGAACCATGCCTTTCCATCACCGGGTAAAAGCACACCAAAATTGATGTTATGTGCGGTTGTATCAAGATCGAGTTCAATTTCATATTTAGTCCAAGGAGTTGTTCCGGACGGACCACGATCATTCATGTTATCAAAACCCACTGTGCCACTTTTGCCATCTACACGCCACCAAAGACCGGCGTAACCTGTTGTAATACTGTCGGTTTTAATGTGTCCCGTATAACGAAGGTGTTTGCCGCGCGCCTCTTCCACAGGAAATGTAGAAGTGGCCACCCCAAAGTCTCCATACGCAACACGCATTATTCTCAGACTTTTCTTGCCGGAGAAAACAACTATCGTATCAATCTTGGCCTCAAACCCTTTGCCCCCTTGAAACCACCCTCTTGCTTTTCCAGCTTGCGTGCTTAATTCGAAATCAAGATTTAGAAATTTCTGTCCTTGAACAAAAGGCGCTGCAAAGAGAAAAAAATAGAAACAAACGACACATCTGATTAGCCTTATGATAGCTGACTCCTGTCAAGTTGGATATATCATTTAAATATGTATCGCCTCCCCATAAGCCTCGCCTGCCGCTTCCATCACTGCTTCCGAAAGCGTCGGATGGGCATGCACGGTTTTCAAAATCTCGTTGTGCGTGGTTTCCAGCGACTTCGCAACGCCGAGCTCCGCGATCATGTCGGTGGCTTCCACGCCGATGATGTGGGCGCCCAGCAGCTCGCCGTACTTTTCGTCGAAAATCAGCTTGACCATGCCTTCGGTTTCCCCTACTGCGATAGATTTACCGTTAGCGCGAAACGGAAAGCGGCCGACTTTTACCGCATACCTCTTTTCTTTCGCCTTCTCTTCGGTTAACCCCACGCTGGCCACCTGCGGCTGGCAGTACGTACAGCTCGGGATGTTTCCGTAGTCAATCGGCGTGGGATTGTGTCCGGCCAGTTTTTCCACCATGAACAGGCCTTCCGCTGAAGCCACGTGCGCCAGCAGCGGCGGCCCGATGACATCGCCGATGGCGTAAACCCCTTCGACGTTGGTGCGGTAATTTTCATCTACTTTGATGAAGCCCTTTTCTATTTGAACGCCAAGCCCCTGCAATCCCAAACCCTCGACCAAACCGCCGAAGCCCACGGCCATTAACGCGATGTCGGCGTTTAGCTCGGTTGAGTCGCCGGCTTTGCCCCCCACCGTTACCTGCACGCCTTTTGCGGTGGTCGCGACTTTTTCTACTTTCGTATCCGTCAAAATTTCGATTTTGTTTTTCTTGAAATTCTTCGCCAGAATATCGGTGATCTCCGCATCTTCGAATGGCAGTATGCGCGGCAGCATTTCGACGATGGTGCACTTAACGCCGAATGCGTTGTAAAAATAGGCAAACTCGATACCGATGGGCCCGCCGCCGATGATGACGATCGATTTTGGCAGCTTGTCCAGCAGCAGCGCTTCTTTACTGGAAATCACTTTTTTCCGGTCGATTTTGACGCCTGGCAGCGAACGTGTAAATCCCCCGGTCGCGACGACGATGTTTTTGGCGCGGATTTCCGAATCCACTTTGCCATCTTTCGAGATTTCGATGACGCCTTTTTTAGCGATGCGGGCTGTGCCGGAAATGTGATCAACCTTATTCTTCCGCAGCAAAAACGCCACACCCTTGCTGAGCTTTTCCGCGGCTACCCGGCTGCGCTTGATGATCTTCTTGGAATCAAATTCAACCTCGCCCACTGAAATGCCGAAGTCTTTGGCGTTCTTTATCAGATGATACACCTCAGCGCTCCGCAGCAACGCCTTACTCGGGATACAGCCCCAGTTTAGGCACAATCCGCCGAGCCGGTCTTTTTCAATAACAGCGGACTTCAAACCCAATTGCGCCGCACGAATCGCTGCGACATAACCGCCAGGGCCGCCGCCGATGACCGCGAGATCCACTTCCTCCTTATTTTGAGCCATTGAGAATATGTCCTATAATTTTGGTCCCGTGATTTCTCGAATTCTCGATAAAAACCTTGCTACCGTTCGAACCGGCTGTGAGCACACCCGCGACATAGACACCCGGTACGTTGCTTTCCAGCGTATCCGGATGATGACAGGGAACGGTATCGGGTTGCAGCTCGACTCCGGCCTTTGCCAGAAAATCCGTATCGATGTTGTAGCCGGTCATCGCAAACACAAAATCGTTATCGAACTGGTTTATTCGACCGTCGGCGCCTTCAACCAAAATGGTTTTTTCTTTTATTTCCGTGACCCGGGTGTTGAACAGACTTTTTATTTTCCCTTCCTTAATCCGGTTTTCGATATCCGGACGAATCCAATATTTTACCGACGGGCCAAACGTTTCCCCCCGGTGAATCAGCGTCACCTCAGCGCCGTGCTTGTATAAATCCAGCGCCGCTTCCACCGCAGAATTCTTACCGCCAATGACCGCGACTTTGCGCTTGTAATACGGATGACCTTCGCTAAAGTAGTGACTCACTTTCGGCAAATTTTCGCCAGGGATACGCATGATGTTAGGATTGTCGTACTGTCCGGTCGCTAAGACCAGGTGCCGTGCAACATAGTCTGCCTGTTCTGTCGTAATCTGTATTTCAGGCTTTCGCCCCACAACAGCCGTGACTCGTTCTGAAAAATGGATGTTCAAATTGAAAAATTCGGTAACACGGCGATAATAGTTGAGCACATCGATGCGCTTCGGTTTTTCAGCCGGAATGATAAACGGAACATCACCGATTTCCAGCAGGTCCGGAGTGGAGAAAAAGGTTAGATCGGTGGGAAACCGGAAAATAGAATGAGCCAAACAGCCCTTTTCAATCACCAGATAAGACAAGCCGTGTTTTTGAAATTCGATCGCACACGCTAACCCGCTCGGTCCGGCGCCGATAATAACAGCGTCGTATTTTTCCTTGTGCTCTTGCAAGTGTTGTGTTTATCCTTACGGCTTCATTATATCATATTCTTGTGGTCCAGTGTTTGAACGAAAACTCTTTAAAATGCTCAAGCACCCGTCCCCGGGTGAGTTTGACGCTTTGTAAAAACAATTGATTACGACGCCCCGAGGACGGGGCTTAGAGCTTATTTCTGAGTTTTCGGTCAGACACTAATCAAGAACCTCGCGGGGATCGGCTATCGTTCCTTTAATGGCTGTTGCCGCAGCCACCGCCGGGCTGACTAAATAAATTTGAGCCGACGTATGGCCATTTCTTCCGACAAAATTACGATTGGTCGTAAAAACGCCGACTTCGTTCTCCGCCATCACTCCCATGTGAGCGCCGAAACAAGCGCCGCAGGTTGGCGGTCCGATGGAAGCGCCGGCCTCATGAAAAATAGCCGCCAATCCCTCTGTCAGCATCTGGTGATAGATCTGTTCTGTTGCCGGCACCACCACCATTCGTGTCTTGTTGTGGACTTTTTTACCTTTTAACACGCCGGCCGCGATCCGTAAGTCTTCGATTTTGCCATTTGTACAAGAACCGATATACACCTGATCGACATGAACGGGCTCTACCTCAGAAACCGAAACAACATTTCCAGGCAAATGCGGCTGGGCGACCATCGGCTGCATGGCGCTGACATCGTAGTTCAACTCATGACAATAAACCGCATCGTCGTCCGGCTCATAAAACATCCATTCGGACTCCGGCTTCTTGGCGCGGCCGCGCAGATACTCTCTCGTGGTCTCATCCGGAATGACCACGCCGTTTTTACCGCCGCATTCGATGGTCATGTTCGCAAAAACAAACCGGTCATACATCGGCATATCGTGGATAGTCTGCCCCCCGAATTCCAATGCTTTATACGTGCCCCCTTCGAGTCCCAAATCCCGGCACACCAAAAGCATCATATCTTTGGCCGATATCCACTCCGGCAGTTTTCCGGTAAATCTAATTTTGATGGACTCCGGCACACGCAGCCAGGTTTCACCGAGCACCCAGGCTGCAGCCATGTCCGTGCTGCCGACGCCGGTTGCGAAACAGCCCAAACCGCCGTAGGTTGTACTGTGCGAATCCGCCCCTAAAACCACATCCCCGGGATGAATTAATCCTTGCTCGGGCAGTAACTGGTGCGAAATACCCGAACGTCCCACCTCATAGTAGTACTTGATGTCTTGTTCGCTCGCAAAATGACGCATCATCTTAGAAAACTCCGCAGACTTGATATCTTTAGCCGGCACCAGATGATCGTGCACCAACGGGACTTTTTCCGGGTCAAAAACTTTCTCAGCGCCCATCTCTTGAAAAACTTTTATGGTTAACGGCGAAGAAATATCTGTCGCCATAGCAATATCTATTTGCGCAAAGATCAAATCACCCGGCAGGACTTCTTTAGCACCGGCTCGGTTTGCAAGAATTTTCTCTGTCAAAGTCATTCCCATAAGTCGCCTCTTTTTAAATGGTTGCGTCCAAATATAAATCCACTGATAATAAAGATAATAAGTGACAATTTCAAGCAGTATTTTGAGAAAATAGTGACAATTTTATCGTTAAGATTGCAGGCGTTGAAACAAATTTGAAAAAAGTTTACGTAGTCAATGCCGGTTGCAAATATACTACACAGGAAGGGCCGATTCAAAGAACATTTAAAATTTTATAAAGTGACTTTACAGTAGCTTTTTTTGCAAAAAGTTCATTAGGATTTATGTTTTTATTTTTTATACATACGTGAGTTGTTTTTATGCCTTTTTAATTCTGGAGTGCTTTTATGAGAAAGAGTATCTGGGCCGCGCAAACGCCAAAAAGTAAAAAGATGCCAGCCAAACCTTTGGAAAAGTCTGAGATCTGTCACGAAGAGGAAATCCGGCGCATGTCATGGATGATACTGATGCACCGCAAACGGCGAGCGCGTTTCAACTGACAATCACCTCAACGCTTCCTCAATGACCTCGCGTTCCGGTTTCGTTTCTCCGGGGCTGTCGGTGAAAACCGCAAACTGCTGACTTCGATATGTATTGGGGCGGGCTCCTTACAGCCCCGCTTATTAGCCATCCATACCTGTTAGGGGAAATCAACTTTTACATCGACAAAACTTTGTCGATAATTTTTTCGACAACCTCCGATTGGAGATGTTGAGCTTCTTTTAAGAATCGCACATCGTAGATCGCTTATCGTAAATCGTATATTTTCGAGTCCAGAATCTGATATACGATATATGATTTACGATCTACGATTTACGATCTACAGTCAGCACTTTTCTCCTATCGGTTTTGCAACTGCCTCGCAGGTCACGTCGTCCGCGCGAAGTCGTGTACGACGCCTTGTAACCTGTGAAGTAAAGTCTTGCAATTTTTTAGCAAAAGTTAGAGAAGATCGGTTTCCCCACAGATTGCAGAATCCCAGTGATAATATTTTTATTGGTTTATCTGTGGGTTCATTTGTTTTCTTTTTTGGTTCCGGCTCGTCTCGTCAGGCTTAGGGATTCAAAATAACTTTGCCAAACTGTTGCCGGTCTATCAGTCTTTGGTGAGCTTTGGCTGCTTGCTTTAAAGGCATTGAACAGTCGACCACAGGTTTAAGTTGCTGCGGAAAGAACTGCAGCGCGTGACGCAATCCTTCTTTGCGTCCCATAAAGTTGCCAAAAATCTTCAGCTCCTTAAAAAAGACATAGCGTAAATCGGTCACCGGATCGTAGCCGGTCGTCGCGCCGCAGGTGACCAATCTCCCCCCCCTCTTCAAAGCCTGGATACTTTTCTCCCAGGTCGTTTTGCCGACATGCTCAAACACGATATCCACTCCCCGCCGGTCGGTCAATCTACGGACTTCTTCGTGAAAGTCGGTCTGCTGGTAATTGATGACCTCATCAGCCCCTAATTCTTGCGCTTTTGCGAGTTTAGCCTGCGTGCTGGCTGTTGCGATGACATGCGCGCCAAACAGTTTAGCAATTTGGATACCGGCGCTGCCCACACCGCTGCCGGCAGCCAAAATCAAGACCACTTCTCCGGGTCGGACTTTTACCTGTTCAACCAGCATGTGCCACGCCGTCAGAAAAACCAACGGGATGGCCGCCGCTTCATCGAAGGTCAGGCCTTTGGGAATCGGGAAAGCATTCTCAGCCGGGACTTTGACATACTCGGCATAGACGCCGTGAAGACTCTCGCCGAGAATTTTATAATCACGGCAATAGTTGTCGTCCCCGTTCAAACAGGCGTGACAGGAACCGCACCCCCAGGCCGGCGCCAGCAGGACTTCATCCCCAACTCGGACGTTTTTCACGACTTCGCCAATTTCGGCGACAACTCCGGAGGCGTCGGATCCCAAAATGTGCGGCATCGATAATTTCAGGGTCGGCAGTCCCCCTCTTATCCAGAGATCCAAATGGTTCAAGGCCGCCGCTTTCACCTGCACGAGGATTTCATCGGCGGCGATTTTTGGAGTCGGCGCAGTTTCATACGAGAGTTTGTCTATTCCGCCATGTTCATGAATCACGACGGCTTGCATGGATTTTTTCATAATGCACCTGTTTGTATTTTAGCCACGGATTGACACTGATGAAACACGGATTTTGTTAATCATTAACTAACATTTCTCACTTCGCGGAATTGCCTTAACCAACTGTAAATAATTATCA
>JBHHWX010000316.1:0-7335 GCA_046756745.1 bacterium
TCTTTGATGAGTTTCTTACGATCGCTCCAAGTTTTGATGACACTGTTCATAGGCAGAAAAGTCTCGACCTGAGCGCATGTTAACTCCCTGGCAACTTTTTTTTCACATCGAGATCGTGTGTATAGAACATACCAGTCTTTTACCTTAGCCGTTTCTAAGCTGTTGACACGAGAAGAAATCATATTTCAAGGCTCCAATGAGTCCGGGTACAGCTCCGCCCATTGAGTCCCACTTTTAAAACTCAATAGGTAGGTATCCGAACTTTCTGATGATGGAATTCACGAGAGAGGCGCTATTTACCTCCCTCCTACTATACTTAATAATTAATCAAACGGAGTATTGGATTGTTGGAGCAATGGATTTTTGCAAGTTTGCAACATAGCCATCTCTTACTCCATTAATCCAGTGCTCCATGACTCCGCTAAATTAGACGATTTGCCCTAATAAATGTCCGGATCAATTTTGGTTGCGCCTTTACTGCGTTAAGTATTATATCAACTCTGTTTCTAATTTTTTCGCAATGGGTTCGTTTCTCTCATCGCTTGCTTCTCGCATTGCCGGCAGAGAAACAGTAAAAGTCGTCCCTTTACCCAATCTGCTATCCACTCTAATTCGACCCCCCAAACTTTCCACGATCTCTTTGCACTGGAATAACCCGATCCCCAAACCGTTTTGCTTTGTGCTCCAAAACGGATGAAAAACGTGGTCCCGTATAAATTCCTGAGACATACCAATTCCTGTATCGTTAACCAGAATCTCGACATCTCGATTGACTTTGTGGTCCCCGAGTGCGCCGTTTTGCGAGCTATCCAAACAGTGAGTTTTGACTGTTACCACTCCCCCAGCAGGCATGGCCTCGATGGCATTTAAACAAAGATTCCGTACTAATGCAGTAAAGGTGGTCTCATCTCCGTAAACAGAAGGGACTATTGAATATTCTTCTACGATTTCGACTTTGTCTAATTTCGGGACTTTTAATTCCCTGATGACCTTACGAACCAGCTCATTAATAAAGAGAGGAGCCTGGGTGTTGATGGATTTATCTCCGGAAATTGAAATTTTTGAAATGAGATGTTTCATATCTTGCACCGTGCTCTCCAAAGTATCCATCATGTCGCGACGAAAATCCGGGCGTTGTGCATATTTTTTTGAATTTTCCAGAAGCATCGACAGCATCGACACATGATTTCTTAAGTCATGGATGACAAAGGACGAAAGTTTATGCACCGACTGTAATGCTTTAGCCTCGAACAGCTTTGAAGTAAGTTGTAAATTGTAAATGGCTAAGGCAGCTTGATCAACAAATAGAGACAAAAGGTCAAATTCTTCTTGACGCAGCTTTTCTGGCTGCCTGAAAAATAAAACACCTAATCTCTTTCGCTCGACAATCAGAGGCAAAGCGGCTGAAAAATTGCTCCGGAAGGCTTCATCAAGGTCCCACTCCAATTTAGAGGATTCATCTAATGTAAGTTTTTGGGGCATTGGGGATTTATTTTGAGAGCCGGCGACGAAATCAAAAATCCCATCGTCTTGTCCCATCAGATATAATGCCGCATGCTTGATTCGAAATAATCTAACGGTATGGCTGATTAAATTCTCAGCCATGGCGGAAATGTCAAGAGTATTCGCGAGCATTCGACTGAAATGCTGCCATTCTTCGCGAAAGTCGAATTTCTTTTGATAAATACTACGCCGCCAAAAAGACTGTATCCGGGTTTTGATTTTAGTGGAGAACAAAGTCATGAGAAAAATAATGAACACTCCCAAAGTTGAAAGAATAAGTAAGTGGTGGTTACTCCAATCGCGATGAGAAGCTCTAAAAAAATATCCGCTAATTCCTAAAAAAACGAAATAAGTACCTGTACCTATCAATAATATCGAAGAATAAATTATTTGAGAGCTCACGTATATTCTATCAAAAGTCCGCTTGAATTCAAATATGCCATACGTGACAAATACAGACGCCACCAAGCCACATGCGACCCACACCATCCAAATAGGTAAATGGGCCCCCAACAAAATTTGTGTTCCGGTAGCAATTAAAAAAAGTGTCGCGGCAATATACGACATCGCAACCCTCTTAAGCGTCTTTCGAAAGTTTGAGACAACAAATGGTTCAAGATTTAAGGATATGTGGATATGAGCAACGATGAAATAGACTAACAACAACTTCCCAAATATTGTCAGCCCAAATGTTAACCCATTAGGGGTAAATAAAATATTTCTTATCAGGCCTTTACCAGGGAGGATTGTCAGGAAAAACAAACTCATTATCACATAAATCCACGTCATTCCCAGGCCATTTTTGCTGAAGTCTGCGACATTTGTTCTCAACAATGTGCGACTAAATGCAAAGCCAACCGGAGGAAAACTAATAATTCCAAACAAAATAATTTGACTCCATATGATGACTTTCTTCGGACTATCAGACAAGTGTATTCCAATGATGCCAACCAGGCAAATCAAGACGCAACACGCCCCGATTGCAAGCAATCTATTGGATTGACTTCGGGAATCTTTAATCAAAACAGCACAGGCGAAGCCCAGGGTAATGATAGCAATGATAATAGGGATCAGTATTGCCATTAATGTTTGAAGTTCCCCCCGGTTAATTGAGTAATTCTACTTCTCACTTGGTTTGCTAAAGGATGTCCCGAAAATTTATTTAAAAAATCCTTATAAATTTGAAGAGCCGCGTCTATTTTCCCATTCTTTTCATAGAGTTGACCTAATAAAATCTGCGAGCCCATGGCAATTTGAGGCGTGGTTTGATATTTTTCGTAAAGTTGCTCAGCAGCGTTCAGAGCATGTTCCCATTTTTCACTCAGAGCATAACAAATCGCCAAATATTGTTGCGCCATTGCAGACAGTTGACTCTGTGGATATTTTGAAATGAGCTCAAAGTACCTCTCGCTGGCGTCCGTAAACGCATTGGCCGCCATATCATCTTCACCTAAGGTTTTGAAGTGATTCGCGATGTGAAGCGGCGCATAGACGCCCTCGGGTGTAATAGGGTATGTGTCCATTAACCATCGGAATTCTACCAACGCGCGGTCCCAACGTCCTTCCTGCTCATAGGAGTGAGCCACAGCTAACTGCGCCATAGCCCCGATCCTGCCCTCACGAGGGTACTCTTCAATGACCCAACGCATTTTTTTTCTCGCTTCTTCGTTCTGCTTTTGTTTAAAACGTAAAGCCCCAAGCTCAAGCTGAGCTTTCGCATGTACACTTGAGATATCGCTTTCGTGAAAAGCTTTTTCGTAGTATGATTTGGCCGTTAGATATTCGTGTTTAACATCTGAATAAATAGTTCCGACAAACAACAAAATTTCAGGAATTGTTTGATGGTTTGGGTAAAGGCTTGTCGCTGTTTTCAAAGTGGTTAAACACTTTTCCCACTGCTTCTGATCTGCATAGGAGTTTGCAAGTTGGATCATTGCCCAAAACGCTAACTCGGAACCGGATTTTTCTTCAACGATTTTATGATAATAAGATTCAGCCTGGCGATAAGAGACCAAAGCAAGACCATTCGTGCTTGAGAGTTGTTGCAGCCGGGCGACATTTAGAGGTAAGGCCATAAGTTGTGGATGAGACTTGAGGAATTCGTTAAATTCGTCTTGTGTTATGGCGTTTTGATAGGCTTGCGCGGCTAATTGAAGTTCCAATAATTGCTGATGTGTCTTTGCCAGAGCTAAATTCGCTTCAATCTTAAATTTACTGTCGTCAGGAAAAAAGGTTAACCCTCGTTTATACCATGAAATAGCGTCGCTGTAATCGCCTTGTAGATTCGCTATTTGTGCTAGATACAAATAACTTTTTTTGCAGAGCGCTGCAACGGTTGGAATATCTCTTTTGTTTTCATAACGATTTAAAAATTCGCTAAAATCCTTTTTTGCGGTTCCGTATTGCGTCAAACTGGTCAGCATGGGATTAATCATGATACTCCGAAAGCTTCTAACACACCGGTCAAATCTCTTTTCGGCTTTGTATTGAGTGGTAATATACTTTTTAAGATCGCATCCAAGCGTTAGGAACACCAGTCCCATGAGAATGAGTGGGATCCGTATTTTGAGTTTCGAGCGCAATGTTTCGAGTTTTGTTTTGAAGTTAGAGTTTTTCATTCTAACATTAAGTATTCTTTGTGAGTGATAAATAAAACCGAGTAACCGTCCCCACCACCCAACAACTGGCCAAAACAGATATAACGATTCCAATGACCACTAAAGCTAGCACAACCTCAGGGAAAAATTTTGTAACAAGCAATGGACTTTTCGATTTCAACAGTTCCAGAGGCAGCACAAAAAAAGCGGGTATCCCTATCAAAGCGTATGAAAAAACCGGATGATCCAAGAATATGGAAAAGCTGTTCTTAATTGCGGTAAAGACTCCCCGATTGTCAATAACGATAACAGCAGTTGTGTATGCAAACACAGCTCCCACAAGAACGGCAAAAATGGGAGTTAGCCAGCTTACGGCTTGTATGATTTTTGAATTCGCTTGAGCTTGAGAAGATAAGAGATAAGGAAGTCCGATAAGGACAGTGAGCAGGACGCTTGTCTCAAAAAACCAAACTCCCAAAAGTTTTAAATATTTTGAGCCGGTCAAACGTAAACTCTTGGCGAAACTCGGAGGTTTGTTTTGGTAATGAGAAACGAAGATAAGCGTGCCGGATCCGATAACCAAGACGCCTATTAAACCGCTCAGGAAAATATTTGTCCATTCAAATAAAGGGTTCAAAAGAACATAATTATTAGGATAGTGCAATGCTTGTTCCCCAAAGTACTTCTTAAATAGAGGGACCAAAACAGAAGAAAACGGCGGGTAAGCAAAATAGGCGATTGCTGCGACAATCAGCAACTGAAAAAGCGCATAAAAAAAGAAAGGATAAAATACTCGAGGGCTGCGCATGGTTTTCATACAGTCTTTAACGGTTGCCGTGAAGGATATGGTGTTATTCATTTCAATTCGTCCCACATTTTTGTCGTGTACATGAGTAACTTGACTTACGACTCCAGTTTTACTTCGAATTGGTAGTCCCACTCATTTCATTGCTGCCTGAAAAAAGACCCGATGTGTCAAACACATAAACACGATAAAAATAGGTTGTGTTTGAGACCAAAGTAGAATCTGTAAAGCTAAGGCTTCCTCGATCTTGAATTATCGTGGCTAATGAGGACCCGGTATCAACTCCGGACTCGTTTGAACGAAATATTCTATAATGTGCAAAGTCAGAATCTGAATTTTCAGACCAAAAAAGGTTCAAAGCATTCGACGAGGAAATGACCGGGGATACGGAAATCAAGTCAACAGCTTCGGGTGGACGTCTTATGGTGACTGCACCCGAGGCATTAATCGTCGTTGCAACGTTCCCCGCCCGATCGACAAAATGGCCCGTTACCGAAGCATTTTCTGCTTCTGAACCCGTGGAAATATCGAATTCTCGTTCGTAAATCCCATCATCAGGAAGGGAATCGCCATTGGTTCCGTCATCATACAGTTTAACCCCTGATTGCACATGACTCAAATCTACCCAGGCTCTTCCTCCGGGCTCATCTGTGATCACGGTAAAATGAATGATGTCTTCTGATGTTAAGACTCGTCCCCCGGAGTTCTCGGTTACCTGTTTAATAATCGCCTGGGTGTCTAAAACAATGCTGTCCGAATAGAAATGGATGGTCTCTCTGTCTTCAGCATCTCTAAACTTGACAAAAACCGTTTTCTTGCCGTCGTCGAAAGAAAGCGTCCAATTTCTCGTGGTCACAAAGCTTTCCCATTGCGCATTTGTCAAGAGTGAATCATCATTACCAATTTTTACCAGAGAGGTCGTGCGTGGCGCCGTAAACAACAAAGTGACCGTTTGTGAAGTCGTAAACTCCTGACCAAAATTTACAGATACGCCATACACTGCCGGAACCGCCTTTATTATCTTCGAAGGACTCCCTTCTAAACCATTTTTCCCTAACGCAGATATTTGATATCGAAATTCTCGATTACTCTGTAGACTGCTGTCTGTATATCTTAACTCCTCAGTAGAGCCTGCGATTTTGAATTCACTTTCCGTGGAGTCTTGGCGGTAAATGTTGTAACGGCTCATCGCGTCGGCATGAGGATGGGACCAAGTCAAAACAATGGTGGCGTCTCCTACAAAAGCTTTAACATTTGTAGGTGCGGCCGGAAAGTCATTCGTGTTTACAGATGTTGGAAGCGATGGCTTGTCATCGCACCCTGTCAAACTAAGGATAGAAAAAACAAGAAAAACGCAGCGAGCCGTTCGAGGTAACATTTTCAAAACTCTATTTTCCATGATAGCAATACATTCCTATTCTTCAAGGTGAAGCGATCTGTGCGTGGGACTGTTTTTATTTCTATTTGTGAGCTCTTAGGTGAAAAGAAAATGATGGAATCGAGGATATTGTAAGCCCAAAAACTCGCCGTGATAATGAGCATGGTATTGCGTAAATTATAAGCATCCTCTGCATCTTCTAATTCATTTTGAAGATCTTGAAACGACGCTTCGGTCATGTTTCTATCAAAACGGTCCTGAGCTCTTTCAAAGTCATCTTGCTCACGATAATAGTCATTGACAGCAATAAGGGTCCGAATACCAAGAGCAATTTGAAGCGTGTTTATGAGAACACCCCGAACTTTGTGTCCGCCATAGACTTGCCCCCACCCTGGAAAAAACAGAGAGCGATAAGCTGCCTTAAAACGTGTGCGCGGCGACAACTTTATGAGAAGGCTTTTCTCCTTCCCACCGACAAAATGTACATCGGTTGTAACGGACTCGTAGCCTTCTTTGGTTGTTTTAATCTTGTAGTAACCACGTACGGAATAAGGTACGATGAAAGGAGTTCTGCCGGTAAAATGATAAAGCCCTTTTAATTGAACAATAGCCCCGGTAGGTTTTGAATCTACTACAATCAGTTCGTTGGTTCTCACCCCGTGAGCGCTATCATTGTCTTGTGCGGTGATCGTCTCAAACAGGGGAATGAATATATAAACGAAAACCACGATACGGCTTAGACGCTTAACTTTAAACATAATGTTCTCTTCATTTTAAGAATTCTAAATTGTTTGTATCATGTGATAAATGTTATTTTGAACTTGTTTGACGCGCTAACTTCCCGATTTCTCAAATTAAAAAAGCAGATTCTGGTAGCTGTCAAAACTATGCTTTTTTAATATATTGTAGATTGTTTTACGGCTTACTTTTGCTTCATTCGCTACTCTTGAAATATTTCCATGATGTCTATCTAAAAGATTAGAGAAATAGGACCTCTCAAATGACAACAGGCTCTGTGCCTTGGCTTCGTTATAGGGCAGATCAACAGGCTG
>JBHHWX010000317.1:0-7290 GCA_046756745.1 bacterium
CACCTTTCTTTGACCCAAAGTTTAAGACCAAGCCGATTGGCATTTGCTTTTGGATATGCAAATTCTTTGATATCCTCTTGGATTGGTTACAGAGCATGGGCGTGTTCAAAGGTCTCTGCAGACGCTGCATGCCAGGCTCGCTTGTAAGAATTGGGAAGATTTTCCTGCAGCAAATCTCCGTCGTTTAAGAATTCATATATTTCGCCGTAATGTTTGATTTCCGTGGGGCCTGTGCGTCTCATAATATGCCAGGGATGCAAATGGTCGGGATTGGCAATTCCCATCGCTCCCATAATCTCACACACGCTCTTCAACTGTTCGTGATGAAAATTTGCCACTCTTTTGTACTTATCTTCAACCACCAAGCCGGCAACCAAATCAGGCTTCTGAGTGGTCACGCCGACCGGGCAATGGTTGGAATTGCATTTCAAGGCTTGAATGCAGCCTAGCGCCAACATCATGCCTCGGGCAGAGTAGCACGCGTCGGCGCCCAAGGCTAGGCGTTTCACCATGCCAAAACCGGTCGTCACCTTGCCGCTGGCAAATACCCGAATATGATTGCGCACAGAAAACCCCACCAGCGCATTGTGGACGAAGATCAGGCCTTCAATCAACGGCGTCCCGATATGATTTGAGAATTCCGGCGGCGCGGCGCCCGTGCCTCCCTCGCCGCCATCGACCGTGATAAAGTCCGGGGTCGTTCCGGTTTTCACCATGGCTTTGCAGATCGCCAAAAATTCGCGGCGTTTCCCTACACAGAGCTTGAATCCAACCGGCTTGCTGCCGGCGAGCTCTCTTAATTGTGCGACGAATTCCAGCAGCTCGATGGGATTTGAAAAAGCCGAATGCGCCGGCGGCGACAGGACATCGTTGCCCATGGTAACGTCGCGAATCTCCGCGATCTCCTTAGTCAATTTTGACGCCGGCAGGATGCCGCCATGCCCGGGCTTGGCCCCCTGTGAAAGCTTGATCTCGACCATTTTGATATTGGGCAACTTCGCTTTTTGGGCAAATGTATCCGGACAAAACTGGCCTTCACCGGTACGGCAGCCAAAGTAAGCTGTTCCGATCTGCCAGATCAGATCGCCTCCGCCTTGAAGATGATAAGGGCTCAGCCCGCCTTCTCCGGTATTGTGCGCGAAATCTCCCATCTTTGCTCCGCGGTTGAGCGCGAGAACCGCGTTTTTGCTCAGGGCGCCAAAACTCATTGCTGAGATATTGAAGCGGCTTGCAGAGTACGGCTGCTTGCAATCCGGCCCGCCGACGGTGACGCGCTGATCTGCTGTTTTTAAAGGCAGCGGCCTGATGGAATGATTGACCCATTCGTAACCAACTTCATAAACATCCTGCTGGGTGCCAAAAGGGACGGTATCGCGCACGCCTTTAGCACGCTGATAAACCACCGAGCGTTGGTCGCGACTGAACGGCCTTCCTTCTGTATCTGATTCTATGAAGTATTGAGCGATCTCCGGGCGGATAGATTCAAAGAAATACCGGAGACGACCGAAGACGGGAAAATTCCTTATAACAGCGTGCTGTTTCTGGAAATAATCGTAAGTGCCAAGTACAATGAGCGGCCCGAAAAATATCATCGACCAGAGTACAGGCGGGTAGAAAATCGCAATGATTCCGTTGAGAAGCAGTATGCCCACTGAAGCAATAACGAATAACCTGCGCATATTAAGCACTTTCCTGATGAGTTATCATTTCGAGGTATACACTACTGCCGTAGTTCTTTCAGTAAGAACATGTTCATGTTCTTAGAAGGGAGCTCAACGCCCATGCTCTTGTCATTTCGAAGGAGCGCAAGCGACTGAGAAATCTTGGATTCTGAGCATGAGTCCTGCCCAAAGATTTCTCACCCCGACAAAAAACGTCGGGATTCGAAATGACATGATAACAAATTGCGGCTTAGTGTTAAATGATCCTTTGAACCTGTTCACGGGTCGGTTTGAGACCCTTCGCTAAACGGCTACAAAATCAGAAGGGCAGACTCACCCCTCCGGTGAAGACCAATCCATCCTGACCGATGGCGCCATTGCCGACGATCCCAATGTTCGGTCGATTGAGGAACCTCATGCTCATACCGGGATTAAAATTAAACTCACCATCAAAATCGGTGCTGTTAAACACTTGACCGGCATCTAAAAACATGGCAATCTCCAAATCCATTGGAAACCCCATCATGACCATGTGCATGGCCTGCCAGCGCACTTCCATGCTCCCAAATACAGAATGCTGACCGTAGAAGCGCCCGGAATCGAAGGCGCGCAAGGTGGCTTCTCCTCCCAGCGTCGCTTGATCGAAAAAGGGAACATCCTCGCTGGTTGTCAGCGTCCAGCCGTTTCTCAGAAGCAGGGTGAATTTCTGATCGACAGTGGAGAAATATTTTCTCATATCCAGAGCAAACCGCCCATAAGTTGAAACCGGACTGGCGTCGCTGGTCACCTGGTTGTATTCGGCGGTCATTTTCATGTAGACGCCCGCCGACGGCGTAAATTCCTGATTGCGACCGTCGTACACGAGGTTGACCCTCTCGCCGACAACCGTGGCGCCGCGGATGCCCGGCACGCCAAAAAATTGCGCTTCGTTAATGGTGAACGGGACAACCCCTGCCAAGCGATCGGCGCCGCGCTTCACGTCCACGGAGCGAATTTTTCCGCCGACCGAAAATCGCAGGTTGTTAACCGGCAGCCAATAAAGGTCCAAAAAGCCGCCGAATTCCTCATGCGTGTAGTCGGTTTCATCCACTTCATCCGTGCCGCCGCCCAGGCCGTAGAAACGATAGCGCGGATCCTTGAAGGCGTTCACCTGAGTTTCAAAGCCAAAGCGGTCATCTTTTCCAAGAGTTAAATTTTCAATATGAAGTTGCGCCTGGCGGTTGTTGCTATCTTCGGAGATTTGCCCAGAAAACCAGTAATTGAAATAGGCCGCGGGGCAGCTTACGATATCCACAGCCGCTGTCGCGCCGACATATTCGTTGTAATAGCCGCGTATATCAAATGTGCCGGTCATGATGCCTTCCCGGGTCACATTCATCAACGCGATGGCGCCGCCCACGCTTTGCCCGAAATGTTCTGTGGAGCCGACAAAAGGGTGCCACACGGTTTGTATGTGCTTGCCGTGATTGTCCGGATCGAGAAAAAACCCGTGTAGAAATTTTGGCAGCGCACTGTTTTCATCCCAGGTGTGAAACATGGCTTGCATCGGCTGCGGCAGATTCAACTTTTTTTCCTGCACCAAAAAATCTGCCGGCACCTCGCCCCTGGAAGGCTGAGGGACTGCTACGGAACCATTGGCAGCAGATGAAGTGACGGCGACGGTTGTGGAATACGGTTCGTGTACATGGGTTGTGAGGTGGCCGGCGTTGAGCCCGGGCGTATAAGTGATCGAAACCGGCAGCGTGTAGTCGCCGGCCGGGGTATTACCGGCGATCGTGAACGGGACGATCACCTTAATTTCCCCGGTGAACACGCGCGTGATACCCAGATGAACCGGCACCCCGCGAACGTCCGGCTGTGGGAAGCGCGGCTGTTCAAAAGTGAAATACGGCTGTTTTTGCACCTCGATGATAGTGGCTGCAGGAATCCTCGCCGACCGGTCATTTTCGCCAAGCCAGAAGCCGCGGGGAATGCGAAACGTCAGGACCAAAGCAGAAGACTGTCCCGGCCTGAGCGTTCCTGCATGTGGAGAAAGAGAGATTTGAATCGGCTGCTCCACGGTCTGGCTGGAGCTTGTCGCGGCGAAAACGAAAGATAGGATGAATAGCATTGCACAAAAATGTGGTTTAAAAAAAACTTTGTGGCTTTTAATCATTTTGCCTCGCAGGTTGATCTATAAATAATAGTGTGTGACGCAATAATTAACCACTCAGGCTTCTGTCCTATTCCATAAACTTCTATCTCTCATGCTATCCATGCTCCAAACCGGCAACATTGTACTTTATTTAGCTTAGTTTTTGAATGTATTAGCTTCTTCAAAATGTTTGTCGCCGTTATATTAGAGCCTGGACAAAAAGACTATTTTCTTAGCGTGTGTCCCCGAATCCACATTTCATAAAGCGGCGCCAGCGTCAGCACCATCATGGCCAGCCCCATCCTGTAACCACGACAGAAGAGCTTCTTTCGCGCCCGGAAATGGCAGAAACTGCTCCATGCTGCCGCCGTCTATTTTAGAGGCCAGCAAGGTCTGGTTACTTTTACCATAAAACGCCCTTCTTAAATCATCCATGGTCAAACCGGGTTTCCCGTCGGTGAGATGATAGGTGAGATACAGATTAAACATGGAAACCGTGTAAGCAATGCCTATCATGACAAGAAAGAGCGTAAAGACGACTTTGAGAAGGGTTGAAAGCTCCGTGAGCTAGATAGCGTTTACATCCTGAGTCATGATTTCTCCTCCTTTGTGAGGTGTCATCTCGATTCCCGATATTCATGATCTTCAACTTGTGCTCGATGCCCCGTCTCGGGGCGTCATAAGTGATTATTTCTTCAAATCGCCAAACGCACCCAAGACGGGTGCGTGAGCTTTTCGAAATGACATTTACTATCAAAGAAAAGCTTTCAAAGCAAAACTTCCGCAAGTGTGAGAGCCGCGACCAGAATAAAGAGAAAAGCCAAGCCGCGTTCCAGAGCGTGTTGTGAAATTCGGGTGGAAACCTGGGATCCCAACTGTCCGCCGATGATGACTCCCGGGACGGTAAAAATGACCAAACTGAGTACGGTGCTCAACGTTTCACCGCCGGTTTGAACGAACTTGATGAAATGACCTGAAGAGGCAACCAGGGCTGTGACCGCAACCACAAACACACTGGAGGCGACAGCGACCCGGCTCGGCACCCGGCAGCGTTGTAAAAGAAAATAGCCGTTTAACTCCCCCTGTCCGGTGGAGATCATGCCGATGAACAGCCCGCCTAATCCGGCTAAGAAATGACCCTCCGTACGATTGCAGACCGTGTACCGAATTTCCTCGCCCTCTTTGGTGATCAAACTTCTCTCGGCTTTCTCGCCGCCGTATTCCTTTTGTATCTCCTGATCCAGGCGTTCAGTCTTTTTTTGTCCTGGTGCTCTTAGGAAACTGATGGCGATGGTCAGCAATCCGATGCCGAGTATGACTTTCAGAATATCCGCAGAGACATAGCCTGCAATCCAGGTGCCAAGCAAGGCCATGGGAACGGACGCCACCAAAAGAGCGAATCCCAGCTTGTAATCGATCAAGCGTTTGCGGGCATAGGCAAACAAACCGCTGGCAAAACCGAACACTTCGGTGATCAGTCCTGTCCCTATGGCAATTTCAGGCGGGAGCCGCAGAGCCAGAATGAAAAGAGGGGTGAAAAACGTGGCGCCCTCCACCCCCGAAGCCATTGCGATGGTCGCGATAAGGATTGAAATTGGGAACATAAACCAATATTCGAATGTCATGTTTAGGTGCTCCGGTTATTCTGAGAAACCTTCGTTATTTCGGTATTAGATTTGTAATGTCCGCATGTCCAGACGGAGATCATCATGCACGACCACCAAGTTGATTCGGCTTGACGCGTATCCAGCCTTTGATATCAAAAAAGGATTCATACCCTGTGATCGGGTACAATAATTAAAATGGTTTTTAAACGGCATAGGTATTTCAAATTAGCATAAGCATTCCCATCGAAGAATTCAAGAAAAAAGGTAACAGTTCATGGAGTAAAATTTTGGACGCTGATGAACGCAGATAATCGCTGATTTCTTGAAAATTTTTTTGACGACTTGTTTGATCAGGCATTGGTTGATATTAAACTGCGTTCAAAATCCATGTTCTTCTTTTTAATCTGCGGAAATCAGTGAAAATCAGCGTCCGAAAAAAAGCGGGTGAACTATTTACGAAAAAAGTAAGACTCCGGACGGTTTCTGCGATGGAGGGGTTGGTCGTGAAATCGCTCATCCAATTGGCGAGCTGGTTTAACCCTTGATTCCGCTCGATGGTAGCTGGGTCTGCCCTTTCCACATTCCTGCACATCGCTTTGTTTTTTGAAATTTGTTTCGAATTTCGTGCTTAGTATTTAGGATTTCCTTTTCACGGACCATCCTGCGTCAGCCATCTTATTGCGGCGCCGTCCACGAAAAGGCCTAGACACTATCTATGAGGACATCATCCCAGGGCAATGATTTGTAATTAAACTTTCCACCTTTTATAATATTGAATTTGATGATCTCAAAATTCGGACTTAGATCAAAATCTCGTGGCAGAACCTGAGAATAGTGTCGCATCACCAATTTAGCGCCATAAGGATTCTTGTTGGATATTTTCCGTTCTTCTTCCGGAGGATAAAGGCCAGGAACGATAGGATAGCCGACGCGCTGAAAGGCCCGCGCAATCATGCCCGAACAGATCACCTGAAAATCGTTGCACTTCCCAAGACAAGCTTTTATGCTGCGTTTTTTGAAAGGATGTATCCAAGAAGGCAGCAGCGTCAGCGCAATGTCAATGATGTTTTTCTGATCATAGCGCTTGCCCAAATTGCTGATAACTTCGGCAATGACGGCTCGCAGGTCTTTCGAGCTCATGGCAAACGGCCGGCAAACCCGGATATTGTGGTCGTGATATTTCCGTAACGGCGCCGCCACCACCCCTTTACCTGTAAAAGCCTCGATGACGAGATGGCGGGCGTCCTCGCCATACTCGTGCAAATATTTTTCTCGAAAAGGTTGACCCCGTTTGATCAGCTCGTCGCCGACATACATGGCAATGTGACTCCAATGGCTGCTAGTGAACAACTTGATGATCCGGCTCAACTCCGAGCTGCCTTCGATGAGCACCACATCGCCTTTGCGAATGTACTTGTGTAAATTATCCAAATTGTTGTAGATTCTTTGCCTATAACCCTTTACCGGCGCTTCAAGCCGGCGCATCACCCAATCATGCAATTTTGCGTTTAGCAATTTTATCCCACATCGTGTCCTTGTGTCGGACAATTGTAGAAAGGCAGGCCCAGGGGATCATGACGGCGGCCCAGCTCAACACCCTCCGTTTTTGAGGGAATAAGTGCGCAAGTAATTCCCGGGCTCTCACCTTTACCGAGCAAATTCTCCGGATCGGAAAGTTTGAACGCCAAACCCAAAACGGTTGAGATCGCCGCCAGTGTGATGTAGCGTTTGTTCCAGTTCAGGCGCACATAGAGTTTCCCGTCTTCGCCTTTGAAGACCACGCCGCGGGCGGTCATGGCGCCGGCGTCAGAGCCTGCGCCCGGCTCGGTCAGAGCAAAACAGGGCATTTCTTCGCCGCGCGCCAACCGCGGCAGATAATAGTCTTTCT
>JBHHWX010000318.1:0-7258 GCA_046756745.1 bacterium
CTATATATAGTGTATAGCGCTAACCCTGACAGAGTTTTTCAACAACGTCATTTCTGAGCAGTGAAAAAACATATATTTCTGGGCCGGAGCACTTGATGACACGGTTTACTCCATCCCCATTTTTCTCAAAAGCGCTGTGAAACGTGAATCCGAACGTAGCGGGTCGAATACCGGATCTATTTTTAAATGGACAAGCCATCCAAATGGTTCCTCGCTAGCCCTTTTTAGCCATTCGGTCGCGTTATCTTTGTCGCCTAAACCGATATAAATAAGCGCGAAATGATAGCCCGACACATACTCGGTTTCGGCTCTTTTCCGGAGTATATCGAGCACATCAAAAGCTTCATTTTTCATCCCGGCGCGGGCATAAGCATGCCCCAGTCCGGCAAACATGAGTGTCAGCCGTTTCGCCGAAAGCTCGATAGCTATTTGAAATTCTGAGATGGCTTGATCGTATTTTTTCATTTGCAGGTATGTGTGTCCGAGCAAAAAGTGTGTGAGGAAAAAGTTTTCATTTAAATCGAGCGCCGCCCGGAAGTGAACTAACGCCTGATCGTATTTCCTGTTGAAGTGGAGGGTCCAGCCGATGTCGGTACTGATAATGACCGAAAGCGGATCCAGTTTTTGAGCCAGCTCGAATTCGTGCATGGATTCATCGAATTTGCCAATCCAGCTCAAATAATGGGCATAAAAATGATGCGCGTCCACTGAGCCTGGGTTCAATTCGAGGGCTGTGCGAAATTCTTGTTCAGCATTGTCCCAATCCCACTTGAAAACCGATGTGACGACGCCCAACGCGGCATGAGCCTCGGCGAGTGTGGTGTCGATGCTCAGAGCTTTTTCAGCGGCTTCTTTGGCTTTCGGCATAACCAATGCCAGAGGCAACGCGCCATACGCGCCAAAGGCGAGATACGATCCGGCCAAACCGACATGAGCCAACGCATAATTCGGATCGAAGGAGATAGCCTTTTGAAAATACTCGACGCCTTTTTTTAGGCCAATATCGGTTCGTTTGTTCCAGTGGTAACGTCCCATCAAGTATAACTGATAAGCTTGCAGGTTGTCGGTCCGTCCTGTAATGGATTCGGGACCAGTGGTTTGGACGATGCGGGGCTTCAATGCCTTGACAATGGCAGAGGTAATTTCATCCTGTATGGCAAAGACGTCTTTCATTTCTTTATCGAAGGTTTGCGACCAAATATGGAAGCCGTTCTCGATGTCGATACATTGTGCTGTAATGCGAAGCTGATTGCCATCTTTGCGAACGCTTCCTTCCACTATCGTGCTTACATTGAGCCGCTCTCCGATTCTGCGAATATCTTTATTTGAACCTTTGAACTGAAAAGAGGATGTTCTGGAAACGACAAGCAGGTCTTGTATCTTGGTGAGTGCATGGATCAGCGCTTCAGCGATACCATCGCAAAAGTATTGTTGGTCTTTTCCAGGACTTAAATCAACAAAGGGCAGTACGGCAATGGAAGCAGGCGGAGGCTCAAATGTGCTCTGATCGCCGGCGCCATTCAGATAGATGATTTTTCCTAAAAACAGTGCCATGCCGATAAAAAGAGCGATAAGGACATAGATACCATATTTAGAAAATCTATTTCCGGTAAACGTCTTTTTCGGCGGGATTTCTCGCACTGTTCTTATGAAGGAATCCTCGACTCCGAGCTCCGCGAGCACCTCGTGGCAGGAGTTGTATCGCTGCTGCAGTTCTTTTTGAAGTGACCGTTTGGCAACGTTGATGAGGTTCTCTGGCAATCGTGGATTCACACTGTTTACGGGCACAGGGTCTTCGTTGATAATAGAGTAAATAGCCGTTGCTTCGATATCGAATCTAAAAGGTAACTGACCTGTGAGCATTTCATAAAGGATCACGCCAAGTGACCAGATATCCGTGCGGTGATCAACGGCTTTTCCCTGAATCTGCTCCGGCGACATATAAGCAATCGTGCCTAAAGTCGTATTTGATTTTGTGAGCTGGCTTTTGCCGGAGAGTTTGGCCAATCCAAAGTCGAGGATTTTCAGTTCACCCCGTTCTGTAATCATCAAATTGGCCGGTTTTAAATCACGGTGAATAATTCCTGCCTCGTGGGCGCGCGCCAATCCGCGTACGATTTGAATAAGGATGTTTTCTGCGAGCTCAGGGTCGAGCGGACCTCGATGAAGTTTTTCCCGAAGCGTCTCGCCTTGATAATAAGCCAAACAAATAAAGACGCGATTATCATCGGATTCATCGATTTCATACACAGTACAAATATTGGGATGTTCAAGGGATGAGGCGGCAAGCGCTTCATTTATAAAGCGCTTAATCACTTCACTATCCCGGGTCAAATTTGGCGGCAGGAATTTCAGCGCCACAATGCGGTTGAGCATGAAATCTTCGGCTTTGTAAACCACTCCCATGCCGCCTTCGCCGAGCTTCTCTTTAATGACGTAATGTGAAACCGATTGACCGATCATCAGTCAGAAATGTAATTAAATTCAACAAGGAATTGTGTTGCGTCACAAGAAAATGTGACATTTGTTTAAAACACTACATAATTTCTCAAACAAAGTCAAGTTAATCCGAACCGATGTGGTAATGCGTTGGGTGTTCACGCTTTAGCGTGTTTTCATACCGCCCCTCCCAGAGCAAGCCCCGATTCCTTAATTCACTAGAACCGCGGTCGGAAAAGCCTAAGTCACTTCCCGAAGGCGTCTCGCCGAGGGCTTCTCAGCATAGAGTCTGCTCGGCGAGGACGCCGTCGCGAATGGAAACACACTTTCCGACCGCGTTTCTAGAAGATGAGTCGGGGCAAGCTAAACTAATACTCCGTCACCAATCCCTAACCGAACTATTACCTGTTAAAGCGGCTTATAGGAATCATAAAGTTTAAATTGTACCGGAATCGTGACAAAAACACGGATATTTTTATCGCGTTGTTTTGCCGGATACCACTTAACTTTTTTGATCGCCTCGATCGCTGCTTCTTCAAAGCCGAGGTTACGAGGTTTCGCTTTGACGATTTCCGGGTTTTCAGAATGGCCATTCACTCCAACGGTAACTTTGATATAAACGATGCCTTCCACCTGTGCTTTGGCAGCGAGGTAAGGGTATTTGACGTGTCTTTGGAGTTCGGCAATTCCGCCGATAATGCTTGGCGGCTCGTCGTAAACCACATATACGGGGACTTCTTTGTCCTCCTCAGTCATGACAGGAGGGGCAGGGATATCGGATAAATTGAACTCCGTAGATGCTATCGTGACGTCCTCGGGAATGGATTCGTCTTCAAGGGGTATCGGCAGACTCGGTCTTACCGGCGGCAGCGGCTTCCGGAATTGTTGTGTGATGGGAATATCGGCGACTTCGATTGTCACGTCAACTTTTTCCACCACAGGCGCTGTTACGGAGTAATATCTCGCTAGTTGAAATAGTGCGATGAGCAGAACCAAGGTCGCGGTTAAAGCCCGTTCATAAATCTTCCTGTACTGCATCCTTAAATTTTTATACGGATTTTCCGGTTTCACTAAGCTGTTAACATCCACAGTTTTTTCAAAAAACAAACGAGTTTCACGGTTGAATAGGCTTTCCGGTTTCACGATCCATGACCACGATGGACTCGCAAACGGTTCGAATTTTTTTCTTTTTTTTATGATTCTGATGTACATGTCATTCCTTATGCTCTTTGAAAACCATCCTCTAATCAATTACAATTTAGAGAAGGATAGGTTAGACGATGTTCCAAAGTTGAAAAATATCCCTGTCCGGTTTCTCCTGTTGATACTCGAGAAAAGAATTGCGTTTTTGTGATGGGTGTTTTACTTTACGGTGATTCAAAGATGAAGGATGCAATTGAAAAACGGAAAAGGCCAGATCACGCTTGATTTTCATCAAGGCACGCTGCTTCTGAAAAATGATGCGGCGGCGCGAGCTTTAGACTTTTTTCGCTGGGACGAACGCTCGCAGCAGTGGCGAGCAAAAGCGCTCTATTATCAGGAAACGGTGCGCTGGCTGGATAACCATAACATTGAATACGATGATTCCTGTGCTCAGTATAAAAAATTACGACTCAAATTGAATATGCGAATGTCTCTGCGATCTTATCAGAAAGAGGCGCTGCAAGCTTGGCGCAGCTCAGGTTATCGCGGCAGCGTATGTTTACCGACTGGCGCCGGAAAAACCTGGGTCGCCTTGCAAGCGATGTCTGAGGTCAAGATCAGCACTTTGGTGGTCTTACCGACTCTTGATTTGATGAACCAATGGTACGATGCCATCTCAGATGCTTTCGGCGTTGAGGTGGGACTCCTTGGCGGAGGCTATCACGAAATCCGCAATATCACGGTCACCACTTATGAGAGCGCTTACCGGCATATCGACAAATACGGGCACCGGTTCGGGTTCCTCATTTTTGATGAAGTGCATCACTTGCCTGCAGCAACGTATTCACACATTCCCGAAATGAGCATCGCCTTTCACCGTCTCGGTCTCACCGCCACGTACCAACGTTTAGACGGTTTACACGGAAAATTGGAAAGACTGATCGGTCCGGTCGTATTTGAGAAGAGCATCAAAGATTTGGAAGGCGAACATCTGGCAGAGTATGAAACCATGAAAATCACGGTCAATTTGTCGCCGGAAGAAAAACGACTTTACCACCAAAACCAGCAAATTTATGAGGACTACATCCGCGACCATGAAATCAAATTTTACGGTGCAGATTTAGAGCCTTTTTTACGAAAAAGCGCATTCGATCCACAAGCGCGCAAAGCATTTTTAGCGCGTCTCGAATGTCGCCGTATCATCATCGGGGTCAGCAGGAAAATCGAAATTCTCGAAACCTTGTTGAAGAGACACCACGCCGATCGCGTCCTGATATTTTCAGAAAGCAACGATTTGGTATACAAAATATCAGAGGCGTTTTTGATTCCGGCCTTAACCCATCACACCAAAACCATCGAGCGGAAAGAGATTTTGGATAATTTTCGTAACGGAATTTATTCGGCTCTGGTCACCTCCAAGGTTTTGAACGAGGGGGTGGACGTCCCCAATGCCAATGTGGCTGTCATCTTGAGTGGGTCTGCCAGCCCTACGGAGCACGTTCAGCGCTTGGGCCGAATTTTGCGCAAAGAACCCAACAAGCAAGCTATCCTGTACGAATTGGTCACGCGCGGCACCAAAGAGAGCCAAATTTCCTATCGCCGGAGACGCAGCGATGCTTACCAGTGATCTGCTGAGATATCAGATCGACGACCGTGCTATCACACCACGCTACCTTACCCGGAGAAACGCGGAATACTACCTGCGGCTGGCGGGAGATTTAATCAAAATTTACCGGGATAACCTGGGCAATCGACGAGGCGATTTGGAGAAGGCGCTCGAAAGTTACGAGCAGGATCGTGTGGGTTACAAAATTCAACGGGGTCTTGCCAAGATACTGGATGGTTTCGCGGAATTTGAGCCTGATGGCCAGCACGACTACCCGAAGCTGCGCAGTCGATTGTTCGCCTTTGCCGAAAGATACCGCCCCATCGTGCGTCAGGCTGATTTGGTGCACGAGCACACCAAGGAGCTAATCGTAAAAAAGTTTGTCGAAGAGTTTGGCGCCCACCCGGATTCGCTTTACGGTGATTTGCCTCAGCATCAAATTTTCGTCAGAATGAACCGCACAATTTCTCGAGAGGAGTTGATACGCCGTTACAATTTGGCTTTGGCGCAAGGGATTTTGTATCGCTGCCATTCCATGGAAATTAAGATCTGGGACAGTTTTAAGACCGTGTTCCGTTATCTGAAATTGGCGCAACTGATGCACAAAATTCACAATAAGGACAGCCAATATCACATTCGGGTGGATGGCCCGTTTGCTCTTTTTCGGCGGACGCAAAAATACGGAGTCAATTTGTCGCGATTTCTGCCCGGTCTCATTTTGGCGAATAAATGGCAGATGTCCGCCTGGATTCAGACCGAACAAGGGCAGCGTCATTTCACCCTCGATCAAAACTGCGGACTGACCAGCCATTACACAAAAGAAAATCCATTTGACAGTAAAGTGGAGCACACGTTTTACAACAACTTCAATAAACGTAAAACTGACTGGAAAATCGAGCGCGAAACAGAGATTGTTGACCTGGGCGACGCGGTTGTGATACCTGATTTTAAATTCCGCCATCCGGGTGGAGGAGAGGCGCTGTTGGAGATTGTCGGCTTCTGGACTCCGGAATATTTAGAGAACAAACTCAAAAAGTTACGCCGGGTGGAGTGCGAACATCTGATTGTGGCGGTGAATGAAACCCTGAATTGCTCGCGCGATGATTTTAAGGGACCGGTCATTTTTTTTAAAACCCGGCTAAAAACCGGCGACGTACTAAAAATTCTGGATGAGACATTCCTAAGCCGGACAAGCCGGAAATCCTAAATATCACATAAATAGTGTCTGAACAAAAACTCCTTCGGAGCTGTCATTCCGGCAATCTCCCCGCTTAAAGAATGCGAGGACAATTTAGTTGCTCAACAATTAGAAAAACTGCATCAAGAAAATCCAAACACTAAGTTGAAAGATTTGAACAAACCAATGTTAGAATGGACAAAAAACGTTCAATCTTCATTAACAAAACCTACTATTATTTTTCCAAAAGATTCTATTTCAGTTGCTTTCACAAAGAACTCAAAACTCAAAGTGGAGTTTTCAGAGGAAATGAAAAAATCAAAAAGTTTTAACGCAATTATTCAAGTAGATGATAAAAACGAGACTACCATTGATATCGGACAACAATCATTTGCAATGGAGTGCTGACGGAACAGAATTGACATTTAATTTAGATTTATCAAATTACAAAAAAGAAGTTTACCTCATTTTTAATTGGTGGAACACGAAAAAGGCTTTGAAAAGTCAAAAAGGAATATTGTTGAAATCAATAAGCTATTTTAAAATTAAGCAAAAATAATACTGTGCCCTCTCACAGCTATTTCTAAATCGCGGCTCACGTGCTCTATCGTCCTTCGCCACTGAGCCTTTTGTTTATTTGGCTTTTGCGATTTGTGATTTCAAGTCTTGCCAAAAAACGTTACGACTTTACAACTCAAGTATTAAAGTTGAAAATTAAAATCCTGACCGTTGGAAAAACCAAGCAACCCCATTGGCAGATGGCCGAAACCGATTATCTCAGGAGAATTCAACGATACGCGACTTTGGAATTTGTCTCGATAAAGGACGCTTCCATCAAGTCCATGAAAAATGTTGAGCTGGTAAAAAGAGCGGAAGCCCATCACATCAAAAAT
>JBHHWX010000319.1:0-7255 GCA_046756745.1 bacterium
CATAGCTAAAGTCATCTAAAGATGACTGAGCCTGGTTGAGTTAAGGCGGGAGATAGTCGGCTTAAGCCGACTTGATCTATGAGCCTGAAAATTTATTTTCAGGCGTTTCGGCGCCTGGCCTTGGATAAGCCTCCCCGGAAGGCCTCTTGGCCGAGGGTGAATTCCTGCTTGGCCCGGCGGGGACGCCTTCGCGTAAGGGGTTTTTAGGTTACTTCACCCCGGAACCTTTAATGTTCCCGTCCCAGTATTTCATCCATTCCTTCGATTTTTTGGAAAGCACCTTCCAATCGATGTCCAGAGCTTGGATTTCGGTTTCGGTGATCCATTCAGGCAGCTTTTCGCGCGGGATGTCGTTTCGCGTAGGGATTCGAAAGTATTTTGTCGCCTGAATAACAAAACTTTCCGGGGTGGTGATGAACTCATAAAATTTTTTTGCCAGATTAAGATGTTTACACTTGGCGACAATCGCCAATCCCTCAACGAGTACCGGCGTTCCGCTTTTGGGAACGACATAGTCAAACGGGTAGTTGTATTTCTGGCTTTGCAGCTCAACATCCGGCATGTTCCAGAGTGTCACCAATGCTTCTTGTCGGGAAATTTTAAGATACATAAAGGTTGGATTGGCCGGATAAGATTTTGTGTTGGCGTCCAATTTTCTCAACCAAGTGTAGCCTTGTTCCGGAGAATTCGACGTTTGATAAAAACGCCAGATCATGGCGGAAAAGATGGTTCGCATCGTACCCGAGGCCACGGGGTAACGAATAGCGATCTTGTTTTTCCATTTCGGTTCTAACAGCTCATCCCAATCTTGTGGCGCCGTTTCCCGTGTGAGGACTTGCGAGTTGAATGCGATGACCTCCGGAGTTAAAAAAGTGCCATACCAGCGATCTAATGAATCATGCTGAGAAATTTCGATCTGCTCTGACCAAGTCGGCCGGTAGGGCTGCAGGAGGCCTTCTTCAGCCGCATTCATAAAAGATGAGGACGGGGCGCCCCACCAAATGTCCGCCTGTGGGTTGCTTTTTTCCGACCGGATGCGGTCGAGCACATTCTGTGAACCCATGTCGAGCCATTGCACCTGCACACCCGGGTGAAGCGCTTCAAAGCCGCGGGCGAAATCATCCAGCATTTCTTTGCCGTGGGGAGAATAAACCACCAGTCGATTTTCTGTGCTGAGAACTTCCGGGTTGTCGGACGATGAACATTGGCAAAACAAAAAAACGGAAATCACCATGGGTGGCAGAAGAATAAAAAATCTCGTCATATCGATATTTCTCTGTTCGTTATCTTAAAAAAAAATGTCACGATACAGGTGTGAGAAGCTTCGGACTGTAAAACGTTCGTTTTGACTGTTTCAATGAAAACCGCAAACCCTATTCAGGTTTATGTTTAAATTAACCAACATTGACGAGAAAGTCAATTTCTAACCTTGTTTTTAAGGGGTAAATCTGACGGCGGCAGGATTTAGGCGCTTAGCGCCGTACATCGACAAAACTTTGCCGATGTTGTAACATTCATTTATTTAAGCGGTTTGAGTAGAGTAGGCAATAAGCAGTAGGCAGTAAGCAATGAAAAAGATCATGCTTTTTGCCTATTGCTTACTGCCAACTGCCTACTTTGATGGATCCAATTTTTAAAATCACAACTGCTCCAACGGTGCCACCTTTTCGCAGTGCTGTCTGCGAAAAGGCTTAGACTCTAAAACAATGCCTTAAGTACTAGCAACTGCCGTTCTCAGATTTCTCACCCGACAAAAAACGTCGGGATTCGAAATGACACTATCCCTTGCTGCATTAAGAAATAATGTTACCTTTGCCACATAAAATTGCCAAATTAATTTTTCACAGCCGCTAAGTTCAGGAGGATGAATCGCTCGGCGAGGACGCCTTCGCTAAGTGTCTCCGATTAATTACCGTAACTGACCGATTACATTAGGATTTCCTTTTGGCAGAGGCGTCCACGAAAAGGCTTAGTAACTTGTTTTGGGGGGGATTTTTTTGTTTGAATACCACTCTTTAACAATATTTTCTGCTGGTTTCGCATTGGGCGTAAAGCCATTGTTGTGTCTGCCGCCGTACTCCAAATACGTCGGCCATTTCCACCAGTATATCCCGGCCAACCATTTTTTATCCCAGAACGCTTCGAATGTAGCGCGATAGCACATCGCCTGATCCTCAAAGGATAGAGCGGCGCCACGTTTACGCTTATGTGGAGCTTTCCAGTTTTTTGATGTACTGGTAAAACCGACCTCAGTCAGTAAGACCGGTTTGCGATATTTGTTGGCAATATGCTCGATGGTTGGCAGAAAATCCGCGGCGCCGCGTTTCAAGTCGGCCATCGTGACGCTGTCTTTTTGGGAGAGAGGGTAATAGCAGTTTAATCCGATGTAATCCAAATCATCCCAAAATGTGATCTGCTCGAGCTCCTGCCACCAATTCGCGGCATAGACGATGGGACCGTGATAAATTTGCCGAACTCTTTTGATGATTTCGCGCCATTCTTTTTGATGATCGCGAGTCGTTTGCATCAGCTCAACTCCGATACAAAAAATATCCATATCGGCCATCTCCGCCAACAGAGCATAATGGCGAATCCAGTTGTAATAAAACGAGAAAAAATTCTGCCATTCCTCTTCGCTGTCCATTTTAATGTCCCCGGGCCAGCCCCAGTGCGGATTCCACATTAAAATATGCGGTTTAAGCATCACTCCCATATCTAACTGTTTTGCATAAGAGGCCGCTACGAGTAAACTCTCGTCATTTTCGGATCCCGGGCCGAACGAGTAACGCAAGTAATCTGGCTTATGGGCATTTTGTAAATAACCAAACGGCGTCAATGAAATCCAATCCGTCCCGAGCGCGTGCGCTTTGCTTAGCGATTCCAAAGATTTTCGTGATAAATAGCCATTGTAGATTTGGTATCCCTCATGAGCATAACAAAAACCTTTTTGAAAACCAAAGTGTCTTTGGGGGGGCGTTGCCGGGAGTTTTTCGAAATCGACGTTCAGGTTTTTTATATGATTCAACCACTCTCCTCCCAAATCTTTGAGGGAGAAGTCGCGAAGCGCTGTGGGAAGTCCGGATGCCGGCCATTTTTGATACAACTCACCAAATCGCTGCCAACCGAATTTTGTGATCAGGAAATCAACAAAACTTCCGGCTAAAGGGCGCATGAACAGATACGACTCTTTCGCATAAATGTCCGAGTCCAGCAATTTACTGAGCGAGCCGGCGTTATCCGTGTCGTAAAATCGTTTTGCCCAGAAGCGAAATCCGGCGCCTCTCCACTCATGGGAGAAATACATTGCCAGGCCATCGGACAAGGCTTGAGATCGAGGTGATCCAATGAGCTTCGAGATCACCAGCTTCGCGTCAGCATAGAAATCCGACCCTTTTAACGCATCGCTGTAAAGCGCATGGATACTAAAATCGGCGGCATTAAAGTGCGATAAATCTGTGTTGCGGGTGATGAGCCCTTTGTCTTCTAAGTGGCTGTAGAGGTTGAACGTTATTTTCGGCAAACTCGCGGTTTCCGCTCCTATGGCGCTCAATTTGTCCAACAATTTCTGAAGCCTGTGCTCCTGGTGTTTTGCAAATTCACGGATTTCCTGTTCCGGAATTGCAGAGCCGTGATAAATAAATCTATAATGGTCGGTATTCGCCACGCCTGAAGCGTCGTTTAAATAATTTCTCGACTTTTTCCTGTCGATCCTCCAAGGTTTACCATTGCCTTGTTCAAAAAATCCGAGCGCAATCCCTTCACCACAGCGATAAACTCCGAACTCTTCGGCTCGAAAGGTGGTTCGGTTTTGACGATTCAGATAGTGCAAGATACTCTCGTCACGATACCCGGTTACAACCGAGATGGGTAAAGTCCGGCAGAGGGGATTCGGATAGAGAGAGAGATGATAAACATCCTGGTCTTTTAACGCGACCAGCCCTTTAATGACGATTCGACCTTTGTTGGTCGAATAGGGGAGAGAATCTTGTATGCGTTGCAAAACACGGTTCGAGGCAGAAGTTCCGATTAGAAATAACGGCAAGCGGCACAGCTCTTCGTCTGTGACAGCAGTATCCGGCTTGACAATGACTTCGAGCCAACGACTCTCGCGAGCGCGTTTTTCTGCGTAGCTTTGATAAGCTGAGATATGATTTGGTTCGCCGGTTCCATATATCAGCAGGCTTTTCCGGATCGTGCGAGCTGAACGAGACAGGTCCCGGCGACTCGGCCACTCGATGTTGCTCCCTTCACTATGATTATTGTTTTCAGAGCCGCTTTTGTAGAAAGCGGTCAGCAAAAACAAGCTTACGAGAAGTCCGCCTGTTGCAATGAGAAGTCCCAAAAATTTTGCTTTTTTCATCATGGCGCTATAACAATGCAACCCTGTACGATAATCCTACAATCATTTATGATTCTGTTGATTTATAACTCTGTCAGGGTTTAGAGCCTTCCAAAAATGTCTCTATATAAGTATTCATAAAAATGCATCATCTTATATAGTGCATAGCATTAACCCTGACAGAGTTTTTCAACAACGTCATTTATAAGCGCAGCGCTTGGTTAGTGATTCTAACGCAAAAAGCCTCTTCAAGATTCCGTAAAGAGGCTTTAATTTTAAACTGAAATTTAATTTTTCTAACAAGAACGCTTACCTTGAATAAAATCCTCTGCTTCCCTGACATCGTCATGGCTGCCGATAATCAGCGCAGTTTTTTGATGAATGGATTCCGGGATTTTATCTAAAATCCGTTGCTGTCCGTCGCTGGCGTATCCGCCCGCTTGTTCAACAACAAACGCTAAAGGATTGGCTTCATACATGAGTCGTAATTTGCCGTTCGGATTTTTTTTGTCAGTCGGATAAAGGAAAATACCGCCGTAGAGCAAATTGCGATGGAAATCCGCCACTAAAGAGCCGATGTATCGCGATGAGTACGGCCTGTTGGTTTCCTTATCCACCTGTTTGAGATAATTGACATAATTCTTCGTTCCCTCTTCCCAGCGTTGAGTATTCCCTTCATTCACACTGTAAATCTTTCCGCGATTAGGGATCTTGATATCATTGTGGGACAAGAAGAATTCACCGACGCTGGGGTCGTAGGTAAAGCCATGCACACCGTTACCGGTGGTGAACACGAGCATGGTCGATGAGCCATAAATCACATATCCGGCTGCTATCTGTTCGGCGCCTTGACGGATGCAGTCCTCGACCGTACCTCTTTCTGAATCCGAACACTTTCGATAGATTGAAAAAATCGTGCCAATGCTCACATTGGCATCGATGTTTGAGGACCCATCCAGTGGGTCATAGAGCAACACATAGTTTCCGGTTGGGAATTTTTCCGGAATGGGAATGATTTCCTCCCGCTCTTCAGAGGCCATTACGCAGAGACGACCGGTATGGTCGAGCGCTCTGAAAATAATCGAATCGGCATATTCGTCGAGCTTTTGTACTTGTTCCCCGTGAACGTTGGTGTCTCCTGTAAATCCCAGTATGTCGACCAGACCGGCTTTGTTCACTTCTTTGCCAATTATTTTTGCGGCTAAAGCGAGGTCGTTGAGTAAGGCGGAGAATTCTCCCGTGGCCTGGGGAAACCGGCGTTGGATTTCACTGATATGGCGTTCAATAGTAACGATCTTACCGCCCATGTTTAACTCCTTGTTTAAATCTTGGAACGTTCTTGTTTTTTAAGATCATTCGGACAAACATTGAAATGTATACAAGCTTAATGATGGGGTTGCAGAAACTGTGTAGATATTGTGTCTTTTAGTGTTTTGCACAGAAACTGATAGGTCGTGCTTGAATGAAAACAATAGATTATTAATCGTCGTTGCGAGGCGTTTTTTGCCGAAGCAATCTCATGCTTACATGATAATTAATCTAACCGAAGGATTATCAAAAAGCAAGTAAAAAGACCATAATTAAATAAATCTTCAGTTACGGTGAGGCGGCACGTGCCCCAAGACAGCGGGAAACAAATCATCCGGTTCAAAGCTTTCAGGAGACATTGATGTGTTTACACTAACAACCTTGTAAGCAATTTGATATCGACATTTCGTCCGGTGAGAATGATGGCACATTTGCCGGACGGGATTTTTTTCTCCAGTAACGCCGCCACTCCAACAGCGGCTGATCCTTCCACTAAAATGTGTTCCTGCTCTAAAATCAGCTTCAACGCTTCTTCGGTAGAGCTTTCCGAAACGACGATCACATCGTCGACAAATTCTTGTGTAAGATTTAAGGTGAGCTCCGTGACAAATCGCCCGGCCAAGCCATCCGCTATGGTTTCCTGAATTGGCGTTTCGACAACTTTGCCGTTTTGCAAGGCGTTGACCATCGCCCTCGAGGCCTGTGGCTGTACCCCGATGATTTTTATGTGCGGATTGGCAGCTTTCACGACAGAGGCTACCCCGGAGATCAAGCCGCCTCCGCCAACCGGCGCCACAATCGTTTCCACATCGGGAAGCTGCTGCATGATTTCCAGGCCGATGGTTCCTTGCCCTGCAATGATGTCCGGATCGCTGAAGGCATGAACGAACGTCAGCCCTTCGCGCTTTTTCAGCTCCCAGGCATAAGCTTCCGCCTCGTCGTAGTCCGCTCCGTTTTTGACGAGCTCGAGCTCGAATAAACGCAAGGCTTTGATTTTTGCGGGAGAGGCATTTTCCGGGACGACGATTTTTCCATGTACGTCCAGCAATTTTGCGGCATAGGCCACTCCCAGTCCATGATTGCCGGCCGAGGCCGTAATCACGCCCTTTGATTTCTCCTCAGCAGAAAGCGAAAGCAGCTTGTTCAGTGCACCGCGAACTTTGAACGAGCCGGTTTTTTGCCAGTTTTCGAGCTTGAGGTAAATAGGAATATTGAATTGTTGGGATAGGGATTCCGAGAAGTCCAGCGGCGAGCTTGGGATGTAAGTCCTGAGTCGTGCCTTCGCTGAAATAAAGTCTCTTAAATGTAAGAACTTGTCGCTGCGTTTCTGTATTTTCAAATTCCTAAAGAAATTCTATTTGTCTTTATCAGTTAAGGCGCGCGCGAAAGCTGAATACTCAGCAGAAGCTTTCAGCGCCTCGTCAAGCAAAGCAGTTGCTTCAAGATTTTTCAGAGCAATTCTACTCAAAACATATAGCTTTCGAACGTAGCTCGAGCGATATGTTCGAAGATCATGTCTATTTAGACCTAGGATATTTTCAGTCGTTTTCCCTCTTTTTGTCACACCATAAACACTCGCAATTTGAGTATGGACGTCATAAAAAAACT
>JBHHWX010000320.1:0-7247 GCA_046756745.1 bacterium
GCTACCTGCAGAGTTACTGGGCCCGGTCCTTGCAATTCGCATAGCAGAGGAGGTGGTATATCCATAGACGGTAATGCCACTATAGTCAGTTGCACCATAGACAGTAATCTTACTAGAGCGACGACGGGATTTCCTGGGAGTGGTATTAGCTCAGGAGCGGGTATTTATTTTACATCCGGCCAGCTAACTTTAGCCAACAGCATTATTGCGTATAACACATCTGAAGGGGCAGGTGCGGTTTTAAATCGCAGCGGTATTTTTGTTGATTCCGGTACAGCTCAAGTAATAAACTGTACGCTCGCCCATAATAACAACCCAGCGTTGCGGCGGCAGGACGGTGACGTCGCGATAGTCAATTCAATAATTTACTTCAATGCTGCGTCACAAATATCAGGTGATACCAGCGCTATTTCAGTTAGTTATAGTGACATTCAGGACGGTTACCCTGGTGAAGGCAACAAAGATGTCAATCCGGTTTTTGCGAGCCCAACAAGTCTAATTATTGTATCCGGCTCGTCTTGTATCGACGCAGGAAATCCCAATGCAGATTTTAATGATGTTTGCTTTCCTCCTTCATTGGGAACAGAACGAAACGACATGGGAGCACACGGTGGTCCTTGCGGATGCTCGTGGCTCGGTCAACCTTGTGAAATTCCTCTTTTCGTCTCCGTTGAGCAAGTCAGTAGTGACATTCCAGGTGAGTTCAACTTGAATCAGAATTATCCCAACCCATTCAATCCCGAAACCAATATTAAGTATCAGTTACAGAAAACTGCCCACGTTAAATTAGTAGTTTACAACGTGGCAGGGCAATATGTGACCACATTGGTGGACGGAAACTATCCCGATGGTATTTATTCTGTGCGATGGAATGGTAAAGACGTTAATGGAAATCCAGTATCAAGTGGAGTTTATTTCTATCGACTGAAAACAGGCACTCTTTCTCAAACAAAGAAGATGAGCCTATTACGCTAACTTCGAGACGACATTTTCCAAAACTCGGTGAATTTGGTAGGTGCCTATAGGCTACGGAATGGAGAGGACGCCCGGACTCGGAAGACACTACTGTTGTGTTGAGCCGCCCGGCCGAAAAAGCCAGTACCTTGGGAGACCGGTACTGGCTTTGTATTTTGATCCGGAACAGCGATTTTGTAAAATCCGTTGGGTTTTTCTATCCGTTGGAGAATAGAGTTACTTTAAAAAGAAACCAACCCCTCCATTTCCAAACTTTTGCGAATATACGAAATTTGACCCAGATGCCAGGATTCGTGGTAAGCAAAGAAAACGATCGCGCCGCGGACGGTGTTATCCTTATGCGGTAATTGGTATTTCAGCTCCGCCTGCAGGGTCTCTTCGGACGCCTGGCAGATTTTGTCCACAAGTTGATCCGAAACCGCGACCCAGGCGTCTTTCACTTCTGACATGTCCGGATAATCTTTCGATGCGTCGTACGGATCTTCAAAAAGTTTGGCCCAAGGAAATTCGCTTTTGGTTCCCAGCACATTCATTAAATGATACCGCACCGCGGTGATATGCCCGGCGAGCCAAATGATCGGGTTAGTACTCCCGGATATTTTCTGCACTACCAGCTCCTGATCGAGATGTCCTATTTTATCCAAAAACAGCGAGTTCCCTAACTTGTACAAACCGGCTATGACTGACATCGAAGAATTCATTTTCCCTCCTGAATCGTGATTTTTATGATACAAGGTTTTAAGGTGGGCTGGCCTTTTTTAATTTGACGAGGGTCTTTGCGATAAGTTTCGCCTATTCTAACGGAGGGTTCCAAAGAGCACGAAGATTAATGACTTTGTTGATTTACAAGGGGCTGTCCAAAAAGCTTGCAACGCGTCTGTAACACGACATTTATGTCGTCGATCTTGAGGCTAATTTTGGGCTGTCTAAAAAGAGGAAAACATGTCTTTGCGAGGAGCGCAGCGACGAAGCAATCTCCAGATTTTACGCACGAAACCAGGAGATTGCTTTCGCTTCGCTCGCAATGACATCTGACTTTTTAGACAGCCTTTTTTTCAACAACGTCATCAATTGACATAAAGAGTGTGAGGGAGCAGCGGTTTATGTGATTTGTATTTCTTGCCCGTTTTGGTCTGACGAGATCTCTTTGCATGCGCTTGAATCTGAGAGGCAATATATGAAAGGGTGACTTCTTTGAGCTCTTTTTGAATAGATGAAAAGATTCGGTCGTTCAGCTCGTCAAGCGCGGAAAAGATGTTGGCGCCGATTGGGCAGGCTTCATTGGGAGAGTGCTTTTGAAAAAATGCCGGGATGTTTTCTTCTACGGCTTGATAAATTTCTAACAAGGTGGTTTTGCGTGAATCAACCGCCAGCTTTGAACCACCGGCAGCCCCCGGCGCCGAGCAGACAAGACCGGCTTTCCCCAGTTTTGCTAAAATTCTGCGTACAACCACCGGATTGGTATTGACGCTCCAGGCGATACGCTCGGAGGTAATCCACTCATCTTTTTTGAATTGTTTTACCAGGGCCAACCCGGACAAAATATGCACGGCGACCATAAATCGGCTGTTTGAATTCATAATGGCACTCTCATTTTTACGGTAAACATTCAAAAAATATCAGCCACGGATACACACGGATTGAACACGGATAAAAATAAAATTCAGTTTAAAGATTAACAGGCAGAATGATTTTTTGGCAGAATAATAATGTCTCTGCGCTCTTTGCGTTTATTGGTTTGAAATTGAAGTGAGAAATGTTAGTTAATTATTAACAAAATCCGTGTTTCATCAGTGTGAATCCGTGGCTAAAATGTACTTAATGGTTTTACCAAACAGATTGGCCACCATCCGTTCAATCCGTGTTCCTTTTCTTTGTGCCTTTGTGGTTGGAATTATTAAATTAACGCTTATTATTGTTATCGTTATCACAGCATGTTATCTCAAACGAAATTCCTTTAACCTTTTTGAAGTCCCGTTAACAAGTGAGACGCTTGACATTTTTTCCCAATTTGAGTATCTTGTGTGAATTCAATTTGCGCTACAAACGAAGAAATCGAGGGAAAGGAAAAGGGAAATGAGACGAAACGTCTTTTCATGTGGAATAATTTTTACCGCTCTTTTGTGTATGACGCCGCTTTCGGGGTCGAGCAAAGAGACGCAGAAAAAGAAAGAGTGGGACGTTACGGCGCCTCTGGGTCCAACGAAGACTTTGGAATTTACAACCGACGAGGGTTCCTGGATGAATCTCGATGTCAGCCCGGATGGCACAGAGATCGTCTTTGATCTTCTTGGAGATATTTTCATTCTGCCCATGACCGGCGGCCAGGCGCGGTTGCTCTCCGGAGGACCGGCGTTTGAGGTGCAGCCCCGTTTCAGCCCGGATGGCAAAAAAATTAGCTACACCAGCGACAAGGGCGGCGGCGACAATATTTGGGTGATGAACCGCGACGGCTCCGGCGCCCATGCGATCAGCAAAGAAGACTTCCGTTTGTTGAACAACGCCTGCTGGACGCCCGACGGACAGTATCTGGTCGCGCGCAAACATTTTACCAGTCGCCGGTCTTTAGGAGCGGGCGAGATGTGGATGTACCATATCTCCGGCGGTCAAGGCCTGCAGCTCACCAAACGCAAAAACGACCAGCAGGACGCCGGCGAACCGTGTATCTCTCCGGATGGCCGCTATGTTTACTTCAGCGAAGACATGAGCCCGGGCGGATTTTTTCGCTACAACAAAGACCCGAACGGTCAGATTTATGTCATCCGCAGATTGGATCGCGAGACCGGAAAAATCAAGAACATCATCACCGGCTGGGGAGGCGCGGTGCGACCGCAGGTATCGCCGGACGGGAAACGGTTGGCATTTGTACGCCGGGTTCGCACTAAAACCGTGCTTTATATTCATGACCTTGCGACCGGAGAGCAATGGCCTATTTACGATAAACTGAGCAAAGATCAGCAGGAAATTTGGGCTATTTTTGGCGTGCACCCCAATTACGCCTGGACGCCGGACGGCGCGCACCTGGTTTTTTGGGCGAAAGGACACCTTTGGAAAATCAAGGTCGCTTCCAAGGAGGTCTCGCAGATTCCTTTTGAAGCGGATGTGAAACACACCCTCAACGAAGCGGTGCGTTTTACCCAGGAGGTCAGTCCCGACGAGTTTAAAGTCAAGATGATTCGGCACGCGACCACATCCCCAGATGGCAAGTGGTTAGCGTTTAACGCCGTCGGCCATCTTTGGAGAATGCACCTGCCTGACGGCCGGCCAGAGCGGTTGACAAAAAACCAGCGTTTTGAGTACGCGCCAGCGTTCAGCCCGGACGGACAATGGCTTGTCTACACCACCTGGAGCGACTCCGAGCACGGCGCACTTTACAAAATCAAAGCCAAAGGCGGAAAGCCGGAAAAACTCACCGCGCGCAAAGGTTTTTATGTGACTCCATCTTTCTCACACGACGGCCGGAAAATCGTTTTCCGGCGCGCCAGGGGAAATTCCATGCTCGGTTTTACACACGGCGTCGATCCGGGAATTTACTGGATATCGGCGCAAGGCGGTGAACAACACCTGGTGACCGAAAACGGCCGCCAGCCGCGCTTCAACCGGAAGGGCGACCGCGTTTATTTCATCGACAACATCAAAGATAAGAAAGCCTTAAAAAGCGTACGCTTGGATGGGGGCGACGAAAGCACGCATTTTACCTCGAAATACGCGACGCACATTGTGCCCAGTCCGGACAATGAGTGGATTGCATTTACAGAGCTTTTTAATGGCTACATCGCGCCTTTTCCCAAAACCGGCCAGGCGGTCGATTTGAGCGCCAAAACCAAAGCCATCCCGGTGAAGCAAGTGACACGCGACGCCGGCACATCCTTACACTGGTCTGGCGACAGCCAAAAACTGCACTGGACTATTGGGCCGGAGTATTTTACCCGTGAGCTGAAAAACAGCTTTACATTCGTCGAAGGCGCAGCGGACAGCATCCCGCCTGCCGATACCAGCGGCGTGGCGATCCCATTGCACTTGAAAACCGATGCGCCTACCGGCAAGCTGGCTTTGGTTGGCGCCAGATTGATCACCATGAACGGGGACGACGTCATTGAGGACGGCGTCATCGTCGTGGACCGAAACCGCATCGTGGCTATTGGAAAATCCGGTGACGTGACCCTGCCCAACGGCGCCAAAACCATCGATGTGAAAGGCAAAACCATCATGCCGGGCCTCATCGACGTGCATGCTCACATGGGAACCGGCGGCAATGGCATGTCGCCGCAGCAAAGCTGGGTCTATTTTGCTAATTTGGCTTTTGGCGTCACCACTACCCACGATCCATCCAACAATACGGAAATGGTTTTTACGCATTCGGAGATGGTCAAGGCCGGCGAAATGATCGGGCCGCGGGTCTATTCAACCGGCACCATTATTTACGGCGCCGAAGGCGATTTCAAAGCCGTGATAAATAAGTATGAGGACGCGCGATCGCACCTGCGCCGGATGAAAGCCGTGGGCGCCTTCAGCATAAAAAGCTACAACCAGCCGCGCCGCAACCAGCGCCAGCAGATTATCAAAGCGGCCCGGGAGCTGGAAATGATGGTTTACCCGGAAGGCGGGGCGATGTTTTACCACAACCTGTCCATGATTTTGGACGGCCATACCGGTATCGAGCACTCGATTCCCATCGCACCGGTTTACAAAGACGTGATCACTCTCTGGGCTGCCAGCAACACAGCCTACACACCCACGCTGGTGGTGGCCTACGGCGGTATTTGGGGCGAGAACTACTGGTACCAAAAAACCAACGTCTGGGAAAATCAGCGGCTGTTGAATTTCTTTCCGCGGCCGATCATCGACGCTCGCTCCCGGCGCCGGATGTTGATCCCGGATGACGACTTTGGACATATTGAAAATGCCAAAACTGCGAAAGCGCTTTTGGACGCCGGGGTGAAGGTGCAGCTCGGGGCCCATGGCCAGTTGCAGGGACTGGGCGCCCACTGGGAAATGTGGATGTTCGTCCAAGGCGGCATGACGCCACTGGAAGCGATTCGCTCGGCAACCCTGCACGGCGCCGCTTATCTGGGTATGGACAAAGATTTAGGATCGCTCGAAAAGGGCAAACTCGCTGATCTCATGGTGATAAACGAAAACCCGTTGGAAAACATCCAAAACAGCCAAAATGTTCTCTACGTAATGATAAACGGCCGGCTGTATGACGCTGAAATTATGGACGAAATCGGTAATCATCCACGCACACGCGGGCTGTTTTATTGGGAGCATCCGAAAACCAGCGATGCTTTTTTGTGGAAAGGCGCAGGAATGGGAGTGACAGAGGGAAGGTGTGGTTGTCAGGGAATTCATTAAGTAGTGTCTGAACGAAAACTCATCTAACGCCCTGTCATTGCGAGGCGTTTTTTGCCGAAGCAATCTCCTGCCGTGCCTAAGATGGGGATTGCTTCGCTAAGAAGCGCTCGCAATGACAGCAAAAAACTACGTTTTCGTTCAGACACTAGCTCGTGAACGGCTTTTGGCTGCCCCAAAGCCCTGCTTGTCATTCTGAAGTGACGAAGCCGTGAATAAGAACGATCTAACCATGCGAATTTAGGAGAATATGTCCATGTTGCGAAAAATGAGCCCGTTCTTTAGTTTGGTACTCATCGTCCTTTTTTTCGACGTGGTTCAAGTCTACGCCAAAAAGTGGCCGGTCTACGCCAAAAACGGAATGGTCGTCACCACGGACCGCATCGCGTCGGAAGTGGGGGTGGCAATTCTCAGGAAAGGGGGCAACGCCATCGACGCTGCCGTGGCGACCGGATTTGCTCTGGCGGTGGTGCATCCCGCGGCCGGCAATATCGGCGGAGGCGGTTTCATGGTTATTCGTCTTGCTGACGGTACGACAGTAGCTATCGACTATCGCGAGAAAGCGCCAAAAGCAGCTCATGAAAACATGTATTTGGATGAAAACGGACAATTGCTGAGAGGATTGAATCACAATGGCTACCTCGCTATCGGCGTGCCTGGTACAATAGCCGGGTTCACTCTGGCCTTAGAAAAATTCGGCACGATGTCCATCAAAGACGTCATCAAACCCGCCATAAGGCTTGCGAATAAAGGATTTCCGGTTTCTTACTCCCTGAGTCGAGGCATCACATTTTTGGCCGAAACCTTTAAGAAATATCCTGCGTCCGCCAAAGTCTTTCTAAAAAACGGCAGCGAGCCTTATGAGCAATGGGGCACAACCCAAGACTCGGCTGAAAAATTGCAACAGATGGGGCATAAGA
>JBHHWX010000321.1:0-7247 GCA_046756745.1 bacterium
AAAGACTATCTAAGTCGAAATAGATACGAACATCAACTGCTCGATAGCCAGCTCGAAACTTTGGGTCTTGATCTCAAACCCGGAACCAAATATATTAAAATTATCGATGTCAACGAGGCAAAGAGTGTTGTCAACAGAATAGCGTCCTATTCCAACATTCCTTTATTAGCTATCGTCGTAAATTTTGTGGATATTTTGGCGCACGGACGAAGTGATTCGGAAATATTACGAGAAATGTCACCGGATGAATCTGCTTACCGGTCATTGACAAAATCTTGGTTCCAGCATTCCTATATTTTTCAAATATTACAAGAACTTTCAGCTCGCAACTGTACCGTTGTCATCACAACGGATCACGGCAGCGTTCGAAGCCTGCGCGGCGCAAAAGTTATCGGCGACCGTGAGACATCGACAAACCTGCGGTATAAATATGGGAAGAACTTGAAAGTGGACCCCAAACATGCCATTATTATAAAAGATCCGGCAACCTATAAACTGCCGGCCAACAGCATCAATTCGAACTACTTGCTGGCAAAAGAAGATTTTTATTTTGTCTACCCGACAAACTATAATTATTATCTGAATCATTTTCGGGATAGTTTGCAACACGGCGGTGTTTCAATGGAAGAGATGATTTTACCAGTGGTCACTTTGGAGCCGAAACAAGGATGAAGCCGCTCACCTTGGAAAAATCAAGTGAATATATTTGGGACGGCGCTGCGGAGCAAAAAGTTGTCACAAGAAGTCCGGAAGAAACCAGGGAGCTTGGAGAGAAGTTTGCTCAGTTTTTGAGCGCCGGAGATGTGATAGCGTTTTTTGGAGAGCTGGGAAGTGGCAAAACCACGATGATCAAAGGCGTCTGCCAGGGGTTGAATGTTTGCGACGACGTCACCAGCCCGACATTTACTTTGATTCAAGAGTACCGGGGACGACTTCCCGTTTATCACTTCGATTTTTATCGCACCTCCAGCCCAAACGAGATTTGGGAGCTGGGCTGCGACGATTATTTTTACGGCGACGGAATCTGCTTGATCGAATGGCCCGATAGAATATTCGCCCACTTGCCCCAGAAACGGGTGAATGTTCATTTGCAACGTCAATTTGAAAAGGGCCGCCGGAACCAAAGAGAGATTCTGATTCAAAAAAATGAAATTAATTGCAATTGATACGGCCACTGAAGTCTGTGGTATCGCGCTCACTGATAACAATCGCTTGCTGGCAGAGCAGCGCTTGCATCAAAAAAACATCCATAACGAACGACTCGTTTCGGCTATTCAACATCTCAGCGAGTCTGTCGGATGGCAAATCGACGATTTTAAAGCCATTGCTTTGTCAATTGGTCCGGGCTCTTTTACAGGTCTTCGTATCGGGATATCTGTGGCCAAAGGTTTCGCGTGCTCCCTCGATATTCCTATTGTGTCCGTAAATACGCTCGACGCAATGGCTTTGAGCGCACAATTTTGGTCGGGCAGAATCTTCACCGTGATAAAAGCACGCACCCATGAATGCTATTTTGGGGATTTTGTGAAGGAAGGCCGTCAGATTAAGCTGAATTCCGAATATGAGGTTCTCAGCATTGAGAACATAAAAGAACGCGTGCAGAAAGATATCTTGATGCTGTGTTCTCCATTTGAGCTGATGTCGAACTTTATGTCCTCTGAATATTTTTACGCTCATTCAGCAGGGTTCCTGATGAGCCCTCTTGCCATCGCTGAGTTAGGGTATCGCAAGTTACAAAGCGGACAAACAGAAGACGCCGATTCTCTTGAACCTTTTTATTTAAAAGAGTTTGCAGCAAAACGGAAAGTGTATCAGTATGATTGACCGCACAATCTCGATCCGGACGATGCAGAAGTTTGATGTCGCGCGCGTTCATGAAATTGAAAAAGAATCTTTTTTGACGCCGTGGTCGTTCGAGAGTTTTATGCACGAAATGGGCAATCCCCGGGCAGTGGCATTCGTCGCTGAAAGAGCAGGAATAGTCATCGGGTATGTCATCTGTCAGGTGGTTCTGGACGAAGCGCAAATCGGCACGTTCGCAATCGATTCCGCTTTTCGCCGAAAAAAAATCGGCAGTTTTCTCTTTTCTTGTCTTGTTGAACTTCTTGTTCAAAAAAACGTTGAAACAGTTCATCTGGAGGTCAGACGTACTCAAATTGTTGCTCAAAGATGTTATCGAAAATGGGGTTTCGAAGTGATCGGAGTCCGGAGAAATTATTATTCAAAAGAAAAGGATGATGCTCTTTTGATGAATTTATCCTTAAAGGAGGGATGGCACAATGAGTTGGTTTAAGCGTGCTAAAGAGGGGTTAAAACCTCAAAAGAAAAAAGAGCTTCCCAACCTATGGGTGAAATGCGACGGATGTGAGGAGATTATCTACAAAAAAGAGCTTGAAAAAAATTCCTACATCTGTAGCAAATGTCAGTTTCATTTCCGGATTAAGAGTTCGGAATATATAAATATTTTGCTCGATGAAGGTAAATTTGATGAATTTAACGATACCATTCAATCGGTCGATTTTCTGAAATTCAAAGGGAACAAGAAATATGCCGATCAAATCAAGGCGGCGATGAAAAAAACCGGCATTAATGAGGCTGTTCGGACTGGCTGCGGCACGATTTATCAACACGATGTTGTCCTCACCATTATGGATTTTAGTTTTATCGGCGGGAGTATGGGGTCGGTTGTCGGTGAAAAAATCGCGCGCGCGATCGATGTTTCGCTCAATAAGAAAATTCCGCTTATCATCATTTCAGCGTCCGGAGGCGCGCGTATGATGGAAGGAGTTATGTCTTTAATGCAGATGGCAAAAACCTCGGCGAAATTAGCAAAGTTAGCGGACGCGGGTATTTTGTATATTTCCATATTAACCGATCCGACGACCGGGGGCGTTACAGCGAGTTATTCTATGCTGGGAGATTTAATTTTAGCAGAACCTGGGGCTCTTATCGGTTTTGCCGGCCCGCGTGTGATTAAACAAACCATCGGTCAGGACCTGCCGGAAGGGTTTCAGCGTTCCGAATTTCAACTGAAACACGGCTTTGTTGATGCTGTTGTGAGTCGAGATGAAATGAAGGAGAAGCTCAAGCTGATTTTGGATTTCGCTACCGATCCTATATTCGATAAAGATTCCAAAAATGGCGAGCTCGACGAAAAGATTGACAATGACGCTTTAGAGAAACCTGTTTCTTCATTATATGATATTGAAGCAGGACAGGCAGAAAATTAAGGTGGCATGAGCAAGAAAAGAATCAAGATTTTACTCACAAATGACGACGGAATTAACGCTCCAGGATTATTTGCATTATATCACCAAATGAAGAGCCTGGGGGACGTCACCGTTGTCGCACCCGATGGTGAGCAAAGCGCCGTTGGCCATGCAATCACGTTGTCCGATCCTCTACGGGTTTGGTCTTACGAAAAAAATGGCGAATCATTTGGATATGCCGTCAATGGCACCCCGGCTGATTGTGTCAAAATCGCTCATTGGGCGCTTTTGGATCGCAAACCCGATCTTCTGGTTTCCGGGATTAATTTAGGTTCCAACACAGGAATTAATGTCATTTATTCAGGAACGGTTTCGGCTGCAACAGAAGGAACGATATTAGAGATCCCGTCATTCGCTATCTCGTTAACCACTTTCACAGACCCCGATTTCACCTATGCCGCCAAATTTGCCAGAAGTCTCTCCGAACGGGTGTTAGAAAACGGCTTACCTCAAGGGACTTTCTTAAATGTCAATGTCCCGCCAATTCAAGAGAATGAAATCCAAGGGGTTCAAATCACTCGTCAGGGCAAGGCTATTTATCGAGAGAGATTTGATAAGAGGGTTGATCCCCACAACCGGGTCTATTACTGGCTTACGGGTCAAAAAGTCAAACTCGAGCAGGATCGAGATGTGGATGATCGCGCTATTTTGGACAATAAAGTCTCGATTACACCGATTCATTATGATTTAACCAACTATAAATATATGGATGAACTTACGGCCTGGAATATCTTGCCTTAACCTTTCATGAAAGCCCATCCCGAAGAAAATATTCTCATTATCGATTTTGGATCGCAATATACCCAGCTTATTACACGCCGGGTGCGCGAAGCCCGGGTATATTCAGAAATTCGGCCTTACACGATCGCCATTGATGAAATCCGGGACTGCAATCCAAGTGGTATCATTTTGTCCGGTGGACCGTCGTCTGTTTTTGAAGAAGGGGCGCCTCTACCGGACATGCGATTGTTTGAGCTTGGGATTCCAATATTGGGGATCTGTTATGGGTTGCAAGTTCTGGCCCACTTCTTCCAAGGTAAAGTCATTCAGGCACACAGACGTGAATACGGTCTGGCAAAGCTTCATGTCATGGATAACACAGAACTTTTTCGAAAGGTTGCTCAGAATTCTCAAGTTTGGATGAGTCACGGAGATGCTTTACTTGTCTTGCCAGACGGCTTCCGGGCGATTGGAAAAACAGACAATTCCCCCTTTGCTGCTATCACCCATCCGGAAAGGAAAATCTACGCAGTGCAGTTCCACCCGGAGGTCGCGCATACGGTGGAGGGACGTCAAATATTGCACAACTTCATTTTTAATGTATGTCAATGCAAACCCACGTGGACTGCGGACGCTTTTATCGAAAGAGCGGTTATGGAGATCCGGAATAAAGTAGGAAACGGCCGGGTGCTGTGTGCGCTGAGCGGAGGCGTGGATTCAGCCGTCGCTGCGGCCCTGGTGAACGCGGCAGTTGGTAAACAGTTGACCTGTGTGTTTGTCGATACCGGACTCTTGCGCAAAAATGAGGCTTTGCAAGTAATTGAAACTTTTACAAGTTACTTTTCTCGAAAAGTCATTGCGGTTAACGCTTCTCAACAGTTCCTCGAACAACTTGCCTCTGTGACCGATCCCGAAAAAAAACGCAGTAAAATCGGCAATCTGTTTATCGAGATTTTTGAAAAAGAAGCTGCTAACATAACGGATGTCGAATATTTGGTACAAGGCACGCTTTATCCGGACGTTATCGAGAGTGTCTCGGTCAACGGGCCTTCACAAACGATAAAAACACATCATAATGTTGGCGGGCTGCCAGAAAAAATGAATCTAAAACTCATCGAACCGCTGCGGGAACTTTTTAAAGACGAAGTGCGAGACGTGGGTGAGAAATTAAACCTCCCGGGCGAGATCTTAGGAAGGCACCCATTTCCGGGTCCCGGGTTAGCGGTTCGGATATTAGGCGAAATTACGCAAGAGCGGATTGCGCTTTTGCAGGAAGTTGATTGGATTTACATCGAAGAATTAAAGAACAACGGCTGGTACGATCAGATTTGGCAGGCATTTGCTGTTTTATTGCCGGTTAAAACAGTCGGTGTGATGGGAGATCAAAGAACCTATGAAAATGTTATCGGGCTGCGCGCCGTCACCAGTTTGGATGGCATGACGGCCGATTGGGCCCGGATACCTTATGACTTGTTGGCAGCCATCTCCAATCGAATCATTAACGAGGTCAGGGGGGTGAATCGGGTGGTGTACGACATCAGCTCCAAACCACCGAGTACCATCGAGTGGGAGTAATAATTAAGTTATTTTAATCTGTTGGCGCCGATTCCTGATTTAGCTTGCTTTTTAAGAGCAATCTTTTTATTATTATTGATCCGACCTAAGAAAATACAAAGTGTTTAATTGTCTAGTGATTGACCGAATAGTCCTACTTGCGCTCGAACCCCCGTCCTCGGGGCGTCATCTAATTTAGGCGCTGAGTTGTAAAGTCTTGACGTTTTTTGGCAAGACTTGAAATCACAAATCGCAAAAGACAAATAACAAATAAATTTCAATGCTCGATTTCCGAAATCTCAAACAATAGCAACGTTTTTAAGTGTAGAGGCTGTTGTTTTGCTCATTGTGATTTGCAGTTTGAGATTTATTTGGGATTTGTTATTTGATTTTTGGGATTTCCGGCTTGTCTGGGTTAGGTTACAGTAACATAAGTTTTGCATTTTATGTGTTGTGATTGGCAACATGAGAATTTGCATTTAGGGAGAGATTTTATGTGTGGTATTGTTGGTTATCTTGGTGATAAAGAAGCGACCCCCATCTTGGTAGATGGACTCAAAAGGTTGGAATACCGGGGATACGATTCTGCCGGTGTTGCTGTTCTAACAAATGGGGCGATTGCCATAGAGAAGAAGCCGGGAAAAATTTCACACCTTGAAAAGTATATTTTAGGTCGCAATCTTTCGGGACACTCCGGTATTGCTCATACTCGATGGGCGACTCATGGGCATCCCAATCAAGCCAATGCCCATCCTCACACGGACTGTACGGGCGAGATTGCTCTCATTCACAATGGTATCATCGAAAACTACCTAGCCATTAAAACCGAACTTTCTGCAAACGGTCATAAATTCATCACGGACACAGATACTGAAGCTTTAGTGCATCTGATTGAAGAATACTATCAACATGGGAATGATTTGGAAGCCGCGGTACGGGCCGCATTGAGCCAGGTTCAAGGCACCTACGGCATTGCTTTGATTTCAAGCAGAGAGCCGGATACTTTGATAGCCGCTCGCAATGGCAGTCCATTGGTGGTGGGTATGGGTGACAATGAATATGTTGTGGCTTCCGACGTTTCTGCAATTATTAGTCACACGAAAGATGTGACTTATTTAGAAGACAATGAAGTCGCTATTATCAAAAAAAACAAGGTTACAATCAAAACCGTCGATAATTTGGAAGTTGATAAAAAAGTTGAAAAAATTTCCTTTGATCTCGAAAAAATCGAAAAAAGCGGCTACGATCACTTTATGCTCAAAGAAATCATGGAGCAGCCGCGTACGATTGAAGATGCAATGCGAGGCCGGCTTATCGATGACGAGGGGACGGCCCGTCTCGGAGGAATTCAGCATGAAATCGATTCTTTGATTTACGCCCCACAGATTTTGATAACTGCCTGTGGAACAAGTTGGCATGCCGCGCTCATCGGTGAGTACATGCTCGAGGAGTTTGTGCGCACTCCGGTCGAAGTTGAATACGCCTCTGAATTCCGTTACCGGGACCCGGTCATCGAACGCGGTTCGGTTATGTTTGTCATCAGTCAATCCGGAGAAACAGCGGACACACTTGCTGCGTTGAAAGAAGGGCACCGCAAGGGCGCCAAAGTTCTCGGGATCTGTAACGTCGTTGGCTCGACGATAGCAAGAGAAACGGACGCCGGCGTTTATCTCCATGCCGGCCCGGAAATTGGCGTCGCTTCCA
>JBHHWX010000322.1:0-7236 GCA_046756745.1 bacterium
TGTTCCCCAGGAATTCCATTTTTCCGGCAGCCCTGCCGATTTGATGTCATCGCTGCTTTTGCCGGCACCGATTTGTGCCCGTATGTAACCGGTTGTCTCCAGCAGCATATTGTGGAACGTTTTTAAATCATCTAATGTTGCCAACGAGCCATGGCCGGGAATAATTTTGATATCCGGGGGTAAGTCCTGCATGATTTTTTCAACGTTTCGTACAAAACCCGCGACGTCGCCGCCGCCGTCAAGATCGATATAAGGAAAACGTCCGACGAAGAAATGATCGCCCATGTGAACGACGTTTGAGCCGGTGAAATAAATCACAGCGTCGCCGTCGGTGTGACCGTTGGGATAGTGTATCGCCCGGATTTCCTCGCCGTTCATATGTATGGCGAGCGACTCATCAAATGTAATCACAGGCCAGGCCTCTTTGCTTTCGTCCATCAAGCGATTTCGAACGTTGGTATGGGCGATGAGGGTTCCTTCTTTGCTGAAATTGGCGTTACCGCCCACGTGGTCGCCATGATGGTGCGTATTCAAAATGAATCTTGGGTGGCTGCCGCCCAATTCCTGAATCGCTGCTTTGATTTTGTCCGAAAGCGGTGCAAATTGATCGTCGATCATAACCACGCCATCTTCGCCGAATGACACCCCGATGTTTCCTCCACTACCTTGCAGCATATAGACAGAGCCGGCGACTTTCTCAGTTTTGATTATGATTTTTGAAAAATCGCGTTGTTGAAAAAATGAAAACCCCACGATTAGCATAAAAATAACAAGAAAAATCAAAAAATAGAGTTTCTTCATTTTGCCTCCTTAGTTTATGGTTGTAATAATATCTTGAATATTTGTACCTTTGTCAACAAATATTACAGTGATTTGCTAATAAAAAATATTGGATTTAGGAAATGTATTTTGTATTTTCGGCTTGTTGTTTTTTAGCCTGAAAAATTTATAGCCAGCAAGACACGAAGACGCAAAGGGTTCACAAAGTTTTAATTTATTATGAGTTAGATTATGAATATTGTGGTTTTCAAATTTTGGTTTGAAAACTGAGTTTAATAACTCATCATGTGGTAACTTAGTGATTTCTTTGTGACTTAGTGCCTTCGTGGCGAAAGTTGATGAATAATCCAGGTTATAACCCACATTACAATCTACGAGGAGAAAAAAATGAAATTATTTTCGATTTTCCTATTCTTGATGTTTGCCTTATCCTGTTCCAAAGAAGAAAATGTCAAGCTGCAAAAGGAATCTCCCACTTATGTGCTTACCCAAAAATTGGCAAGTACGCTGCCGTATGTCGATCCGGACAAAAACAATGTCATCGTCCGTACCAATCACTTTAAGATCACCACGGGCGATCTGATGCAGTATCTACATCTGAATTTGGGGAAGCGCTTAGAACAGCTCGCTGCTTTCGATTCCTCTCGACTCAGACAAACTATCGCGCAAAGCGCGCGCGACCTCGCGGAAAAAAAACTGTTGTTGCTGGAAGCCGAAAAAGCGGGTACACGTCTCAGCGCCGGCGCCGTCGATAGTGTCCTGAGCGCCCAATATACCCGCGCTGGAGGTGAAGATAAATATTTGGAAATGTTGAAAGGCAACGATATCAGCGCGGAGAATATCAAGCTTGAAATTACCAACGGACTGACTATTCGTAAATATCTCGAACAGAGATTAGCTGACGAAGCTCAGGTCACTGAGGACGAGCTGCAACAGGCTTACCGGGAGGACAAAACCGCCAGCGTCCGTCATATCCTTTTGAATACTCAAGGAAAGAGCGATTCTGCTAAAGAGGAAATACGGACAAAAATGGAAACGATTTTAGCAAAGGCCCGTCAGGGAGAAGATTTCGCCGAGCTGGCGAAAAAATACACCGAAGATCCCGGGTCCAAGAGCAACGGGGGGCTGTATGAAAACTTCGGGCGCGGCAGGATGGTCAAGGCGTTCGAGGAGGCCTCCTTTTCCGTTCCGGTCGGAGAGATCAGCGATATTGTGGAAACAAATTACGGCTTTCATATTATCAAGGTCGTGGACCGCAAGCAGGAAACCCAACCTTTTGATGAAGTTCGGGAGCAGTTAGAGGCGCAGATCAAGAGTAAAAAATTCACAGAAGCATACCAGTCATATTTGGAAATGCTGCAAAAAGATGCTGACTATCAAATGTCTGAGTTTTGATGGTTTTCGTGTATATATATAAGTAGTGTCTGAACGAAAACTCGTTCAGAACTGTCATTGCGGACACTAAATAGCACATAGCATTAACCCAGACAGAGTTTTTCAACAACGTCATTTATTTCAAAAGATAAATCTGCCCGCCATAATCGATGATGTAAAGTTCATTCTGAGCGTCCACACCAAAAGATGAAATGGCAAGGGAGGAATTGACGAGCAGCGAATCGGCTTGCAATTGGTTGTTGTGATACCTCAGCATACGGATACTGCCGGAACAAAAATCGCCATAGATATAGGCGCCTACGAGCCCGGGTTTGCGTACGCCGCGATAAAGATAACCGCCCGTAACCGAGCAGTCATCGCCATGACTGTAATCTACGATGGGGAGCTTTAAATTGGATTGATCGCAGCCGGATGATGGGTTAAAACAGTCGAACCCTTCCATAATGCGCCAGCCGTAATTTCCGCCTTTTTCAATGAGATCGATCTCCTCGCGGGCGTTTTGCCCCACGTCTCCGGCCCACATTTCTCCGGTCTGCTCGTCAATGCTGAAGCGCCAAGGATTCCGTAAACCATAGGCAAAGATTTCTTCCCGAACGCCGTTTCCTGCTCCGACAAAAGGATTATCCGGGGGGATGCCGTAGTTCAAACCGTTTGCAGGATTGTCAACATCGATCCTGAGCACACTTCCGAGCAGCGTCGTCCGGTCTTGCCCGTGATTACGCGGATCGCCGCCGCTGCCTCCGTCTCCCAGAGCGATGACCAAATATCCGTCGCGGTCAAAAGCGATCATGCCGCCATTGTGATTGCTGAAAGGCTGGGTGACTTCCAGCAAAATTAACTCGGAATTGGCATCCGCTTGCTGCCCCTGCCCTGAAAATCGTGAAACTACCGTCCGTAACGGCCCACCGCTGTTAGTCGTATAATTCACATAAAAAAAGCCGTTGCTGGAATAGTCCGGATGAAAAGCCAAACCTAAAAGACCGCGCTCTCCCCCGGACGTCACTCGACTCCGAATATTCAAAAAAATATTCGTACCGGCAACAGTTGAGTCATTGGGGAAAATATGGACGATCCCTTCCTGTTCGATCACAAAAATCCGATCGCTGCCGTCGTTGCTATGGCAGAGGAAAACCGGCTCTGTGAAGTGGAGATTGGGAAATGCATTCACCAGCGAAACCGGCAACTGGGGTATGTCGGGATCGTTTGGCGAGGAATTGCAAGAATAGGCTGCTATTACTATAAACAACAAACTCACCAGAGTTATTTTACTCATCAAGTTCCTCCTTGACTTTTTAAAGAGTTATGTTTAGGTTTATCCTAACAGAATTACGCTGACAAATATTCGGAGTTTCAAATTATGAGTTTGATGCCCGCAACAATCGATGAAAAACTCATCACGGGTAACGACCTGCTGAAAATGAAAGACACCGACCTGTGTGAATTAGTCGAAGGGAGGATTATGCCCATGAGTCCCACGGGTGGTGTCCACGGTTTTATTGAATCAAAGCTTACTATGTATCTATGCTTGTTTGTCCAGCCGAAGAAGCTTGGCTGGGTCTTAAACGGCGAAGTGGGTATTTATACTAAACGCAATCCGGATACTGTCCGCGGGGCAGACATCGCTTTCTTTTCAAGACAAAGGCTTCCCTCTGGACCACCTAAGGGTTTTTTTGAGATTGCCCCGGAGTTGATTGTCGAAATTTTCTCGCCCCATGATACCTGGAAGGAGATGCACCAAAAAATCGCCGAGTACCTCGCCATCGGAGTGAGCTGGGTTTGGGTTATCGATCCGGCTGTGCACACTCTCTGGGTCCACAAACCCGGCGTCGAAGCACAAGCGTTGACAAACAAAGACATCTTAAAAGGCGAAGGCATTTTGACCGGTTTCGAGTTGAACCTCGCCAATCTGTTTGAGGAGTAGGGGTCCATCCATTGTAATGACGATTTCGTAGAATAATATTGGGCTTATATTCCACCTTGACTTTTAAAAGAGTATTTTATCAATGTCAGATTCAGTAATCATTGCCTTGTTAATCTTCCTATTCAGCGCGATCCCTGTAGGAGCCCAAAACACTTATGGACAACAACTATTAGCGATTTGCAATACGAATTATGTTTATATGAAGATAAATTTGGTAACTCACTCTCTCCAAATGGGAAACATCTCGGGTTGGTTTGAGGGTCAAAACATATATATTCTTACATATATTGGAGTTTCAAATTATGAGTTTGATGCCCGCAACAATCGATGAAAGACTCATCACGGGTAACGACCTGCTGAAAATGAAAGACACCGACCTGTGTGAATTAGTCGAAGGGAGGATTATGCCCATGAGTCCCACGGGTGGTGTCCACGGTTTTATTGAATCAAAGCTTACTATGTATCTATGCTTGTTTGTCCAGCCGAAGAAGCTTGGCTGGGTCTTAAACGGCGAAGTGGGTATTTATACTAAACGCAATCCGGATACTGTCCGCGGGGCAGACATCGCTTTCTTTTCAAGACAAAGGCTTCCCTCTGGACCACCTAAGGGTTTTTTTGAGATTGCCCCGGAGTTGATTGTCGAAATTTTCTCGCCCCATGATACCTGGAAGGAGATGCACCAAAAAATCGCCGAGTACCTCGCCATCGGAGTGAGCTGGGTTTGGGTTATCGATCCGGCTGTGCACACTCTCTGGGTCCACAAACCCGGCGTCGAAGCACAAGCGTTGACAAACAAAGACATCTTAAAAGGCGAAGGCATTTTGACCGGTTTCGAGTTGAACCTCGCCAATCTGTTTGAGGAGTAGGGGTCCATCCATTGTAATGACGATTTCGTAGAATAATCTTGGGCTTATATTCCACCTTGACTTTTTGGGTAATCGGTCAGTTTCGGGTTGGCGGCGGAGTACAAGCTTCAGCTTGCTCAGGGAGGAACGGTATAAAAGCACGCTAAAGTGTGAACTCCTAACGCGTTCGCAATCGAGACGATTGCGCTACGATTAACGAGCGTTTCCTTCTCTAAAGCGGTCGGTCTCGTGAAAGCGGAGCTTGCTAACAGTGTTTTGCGGACTCATAATAGCTTCATTAAACTCTTCACCAAAGTAAGTTTCACCTCTCCCGCATCAAAGCCGGATGGCTGAATTTTGTAATAAACGGTTTTCAAACCATTGATAATCACCTGCTTCTCAAAGCTCATCCCGGCTTTCTCCATCACCCGTATTGAAGCCGGATTCGGAACGCCGGCGCTGGCGCTGATTTCGCAAAAATCCACTTCTTCGAAACCGTATTTTATCATTAATTTGGCCAAACCGGTTGCATAGCCTTTACCGCAATATTCGGGTAAAAGTCCGTACAAAAGCTGCAATTCACCTGGCTCATGGAAAGTTCGAAAGCCGGTGAACCCGATCATCCTGGGATCGCTTTTTCGAAACACGGCCCACAAGCCGCAGCCTTTTTCTCGAAACAAATTTTGGCTTTTCTCGATCTCCTCTTTCGCGGTTGCTACGGGAATCACAACATCATCAAAGAGGTACCTGCGGACATGCTGGTTCGTCCAAATCGAGTGGATGGCGTGGGCATCAGATTCGAGCAGCGGCCGTAAATAAAAAGACCCCGAGAATATTTCAAAATCTCTCGTCCAAGCGGGCGTCCTGCTCTCGATAGCGGCGCCGGCGATGAACTGGCCATAGATATAACTTTCCAACTCATCCAAGATTTCGGTGTGAGATGGCGACAATTCCCGTTCCTCTCTGAGATTGTTTATCTCGGCAAGCGCCAGTTTGGGGGTACGCCGGGTTTTGCCGGTGTACCCCAGAATCGCTTTGTCCTCAAACGTTGGCGCGACCCGCTGCATAAAACTCATCTGGCGCGGTTTCACAGCACCTGGGAGTTCTTGAGCGAAGTTTCGCAACAGGATTCTTTGGGCAAGCTCTTTTGCCACCGGGCTTTCGAAAGAATCCGCTATTTCGATTTTCTCGTGCAGCGCAGCATCGTGAAACCGCCGGCACACGTCTTCATCGTTTCGAGATAAAAAATCCATTTGGTAGAGCATGGCGTCCGCATCGACTCCTTCCCGATAGGGATAGGCGTATTCCCGGTGAAAGGCTGTGATACGCTCTAAAAGATCGGGATTGGCTTCCAGCCAGCGCTTGTTTTCAAGCAGAATTTGAGACCGCTCCTCATCGACCCGCGAGAGGAAGCGATCGTACGCTGGCAAAATGAATCCCGGCTCGCCGTATTTTTTTCTCACCACCCAGGTGTTCTTTGTAATGCTGTCCGGTTCGGTTTCGCGCAAATGAGGCATGTCCAGGCGCAGCCATAAAGAACGATCCGGGTATACTTTCGAATCGCCTAAATACAGCGCCGGCGCTTGATAATTTCGCTGCCAGCCGATGCCGGGGCTTACTAGCAGTCCTAACTTATACGCCTCCGGCAAGCGGTCGCTAAAAGGCGTCAATTTCAACATCCGCCGGCGGTCTTCTTCTTTGTTGAAATAACCGGTCAGATAATCCCATGTTTCCTTCTCGTGCGCTAATCTGCGAGCCAGCTCGACGCAGGCTGTCACATCGGTCATCGCATCGTGCGGGGTGCCGGTTGTGAGCCGGTTTGTTTCCAGCAGGTGCTCGAGTTTTAAAGAAACACGATCTTCAATCTCGGGCCATTCGAGAACATCATTCTTGTAAAGCCAGTAAAATGTCACCATAGGCAAGAGATCCAAGCGAGAGCAGTTATGTGCGAATTGGTGGCGATAGGGAGGCAGCAGATTGCGATGAAAGGCAAACCGCAAAAACTCGTCGTCGAAGCGCAGGGTGTTGTAACCCAGGCTGATCGTGTTCGGTTCGTTGAGGAGAGTATGGATCTGTTGGGTGGCCTCGAATTCAGATATCCCGCTCTCAGTGCGGCTGAGGGGAATACAATGTGCGAGCATGGCGCCAGGCGAAGGGATGATATCCGGACGCAATTTCACCATGATTTCGCGCCGATCTATTTCGTTAAACTCCATATCCGTACGAATCGAGCCGAATTGCAGAACTTGATCAAACGGGAAATTGAGACCAGTAGTTTCGATGTCGTAAAAAAGA
>JBHHWX010000323.1:0-7229 GCA_046756745.1 bacterium
CGCCGCCGATTCAAAAGATTTTTGAGATTTCGGAAAGCGAGCTGGCGGATTTGAAACTGGCTTATTATTCGGATTACTTTTCTTTTGTGGGGGAGGACGATCAGGGAAGGGTCGCCTTCGCCATCGACAACAACCGCGGACGGGACGGCGAGACCTGGCAGGCCGATCACTTCGTGGTGATGCACGATGAACGGCGGGGCTGGTTTTCCCCAAAAGGCAACGGCCTCTATCCCAACCCGGATGCTGTCTTGACCGGCATTCCGGACTCGCCGTATTTTTCATTCAAAGGGGCTCCCCGGGAAGGGCTTGAAATTCGAAGTGCGGTCAATGACCTGGTATTGAAAATCGAGCCGATCCGGGAAAACTTGAAACGTGAAAAGGGATTGAGCGTATTCCGGCTGGGCTCTGCGGCGGCCGTGCTTTTTTGGGAGGGGCGTGAAATCAAGGGCCGTGTGATTCACGAGTTTTTGTATCTTCCGGCCTTCAACCGGCTTTCAAGAAAATACTTCGGCGTCTTCAAGGACTTTCACGGCGTGTACGCCACCGTGGACGGTGGCGACTTGTACTTTCATTTGCAAAAAAACGAAGTGCTGGGCGCACTCATCGGTCTGAAGATGGGATTCGCCGTGATTGACGGCGCGGTCTTTGAATTGAAAGATCTTAATCTGAATGTCAAAGACCGGACATTCGCGCGGGGATTTTACCGCTGGCCGACGGGCTGGGAAGGCCGTGTTCGCTTTCAGAACGCAGACCACGCTATCTCTCTTGATCTTCAACAGCAAAACACGATTGCGAATTGGCTCATCGGCGGCTTCGCCATGGGTATCGTGACCGGAGAAATCGAGATCGACGGAAAGAAGATTTCTGTTTACGGCTTGGGAGAGTTGATTTTATAGGTTGCGAGTACCAATATTGCCATCTTAATATGGCGCTGTCCTGCCTGAGATTGGTTTGATGGGCCTTAAAATAATAGTGTGATTGTCAAGAGATGATAGAGCGAGACTTCGATATACCGTTTATTGCGGACATGGCGCTTCGGGAAAAGCAGATACAGCAGAATTATCGCCCAATCATTGCAGTTCACAAATGGTTTGCTCGGAGGCCCGGTACTTTATTTCGTGGACTGCTTTTGTCTGAGTTTTCGGAAAAGCCGCTTCGAGAGGTGTTTTACGAACCGAACGACCTTTCAGATCGCCATATAGCCGACCCCTTTATGGGTGGTGGGACACCGATCTTGGAAGCCAATCGTCTTGGATGCAATGTTACCGGACTTGACATCAATCCGATGTCTTATTGGGTTGTTAAACAGGAGATTGAACATCTTAATCTTGAGGCGTATTCAAAGGCCGCAGATGCGCTGCGGGCAATGCTAGAAAAGGACATTGGCCTTTTCTATCGCACACGCTGCACTTCCTGCGATTCGGACGATGCCCATGTGAAATACTTTCTTTGGGTCAAGATAAAGCCATGCTATCAGTGTGGAAAGGACATTGACCTGTTTCCCGGATATCTTCTTTCCGCTGATTCGAGGCATCCGAAAAATGTTTTTATATGCGCTTCTTGCGGAGAGTTGACGGAAACGGATGACCGGAAAAACCCTGGACGTTGTGCCCATTGCGCCACGAAACTGGCGGTGAATGGTCCTGCAAAGCGAAACCGTTGTGTGTGTTCGGCTTGTGACGAGGTCAACAGTTATCCTGACGCCGGTCTCGGCCCGCCGCGCCACAGGCTTTACGCAATCGAATACCACTGCACAAAATGTAAGCCATCGCATACCGGCAGGTTTTTCAAGAAACCCGATAAGCGGGATTTAGCTCGGGTCCATGATACTGAAAGTCGTTGGTCAAGAATGGGATTAAAGTATATTCCTGACGATGAAATTCCCAGTGGGGATGAAACGAACCGTCTGCACCGCTGGGGATACATGTATTATCGTGAGATGTTCAATAATCGTCAGCTTCTCGGCTTGGAACTTTCCGCTCGCATGATCGCGAAAACGACAGACGAACGTATACGCAATGCATTGGCTACGAACCTTTCAGATTTGCTTCGTTATCAGAACATGCTGTGCCGATATGACACCAGTGCTTTGAAATCGCTCGATATTTTCTCTGTCCACGGTTTCCCGGTGGGTTTGATTCAATGTGAATCGAATTTCCTTGGGATCATGGAACCTGGCCGCAATATGTGTGTTGGCAGCGGCGGGTGGGCCAACATTATTGAGAAGTTTAAAAAGGCGAAGACCTACTGTGACCATCCGTATGAAGTCAGGTATCACGGCCGGTCAAAAAAATTTGTTCCCATTCATGGGGAATGGATAGGTGATCGTCTGAATGGGGATGGTTCCGCGCCTCCACGGATGGTCAATATCTCATGCCAAAATGCCGCATTATGCAAACTACCGGATGCCTCACTGGATGCTGTCTTTACAGATCCTCCCTACTTTGGAAATGTCCAATACGCCGAGCTTATGGATTTCTGTTATGTATGGCTTAGAAAGCTGGTTGGCCGGGATTTAAACGTATTCAGCGCCGGTTCCACCCGCACGCCGGATGAATTGACCGGCAATGTGGGCATGGGCCGAGGACTCGATCATTTTACGGAAGGGTTGTCATCTGTCTTTCAGCGCGTGGCGAGGGCGTTGAAACCTGTGGCACCTTTGGTTTTCACCTATCACCACAACCGTTTCGAAGCGTATTATCCCGTGGTTGTGGCTATCCTTGATGCCGGACTAACCTGTTCCGCATCGCTTCCCTGTCCGGCTGAGATGGGTGCATCCATCCACATTAACGGCACCGGTTCGTCGATTATCGATACTGTCTTTGTCTGCCGTCAAACTGGAGCCACGCGGCGGGAGTGGCTAGCAGATTCGCCTAATAAAGTCGCCCGTATCGTTGAAAAAGACTTAGAGTTACTCAAGGCTGGAAATGTTAAGCCAACTGCTGGTGATATTAGGTGCATCACTTTTGGACATTTGGTCCGTTTGGCAATTTGGTCTTTACGCCTTGAGTGGAAAAAAACAGAACCCACTATGACACGCATTGCAAGGGTGAGGGACTGGTATCAACACTTCGGGAGCTGGACCGAAGTTGAACGATGTATGGAGCGTGACAGAACACCGGAGGGAAAAGAAATGTCTTTGTTCGCTGTACAAGAAAGTGTTGTGAAGTATGGGGCCGAGTATGCCGACATTTCCTTTTGAAGTATCCCTGGATGTTATCCTCCAAGATCCTGAACTCTATATTGATGCGGTCTTTTCGTGCCTAGAATCCGAATTTCTTGTTCTGCCCAAGGGGGCTGGTTTTGTTGAATATCCCGTCTTCGAGCGTGGATACGAAGCACTGAAAGCCGCAACCGACGGCTTTTCCAAGTTCGATCCAGACAGAATATTCCCAGTTGCGGTCTCCGAGCCGATTGTAATCGTAGTTTTACGTTCAATGCTCGGTTTTACACCTCCTGAATGGGGTTACCTGACCACGCAAAGGACTGGCATACCGGTTACCCAGGGCTTCGTGCGCTCACTGGACAGAAAAATACGAATAGCCCCGGAAACAGAACTCAACACCAATGGCGTTACTAAGGAACGTCTCGAAGCGATGATCAAAACAGCATGTCAACTGCTTTCCGGCGGTGTTCCCGATGTAAGGGAAGATCAATTACATCGCTTGGAAAAGGCGGATACCAAACATGGTGTCGAAGGCATCAGAAATCTCGCAGGCATTGGAGTTCCTTACGCGATGTTGCTGTATGAGCGGTTCCTTGGCAGACCGTTCGCCGGGCACCGGGATTCCGTAAGCGAGCTTATAGGTGATAGCTTAGAATCGGCGATAGAGGATGTTTTGTCTGACGCAGGTGTCAGTTTTCGTAAGACAAAACGGGCGGAAAGGATTGAAGGCTTTGACCAAACACCGGATTTCATAATTCCCAGCGAATTCAACCCGCAAGTCATTATTGAAGCCAAAATCACCGAGGATGATGGAACAGCACGCGACAAAGTAACACGTATTCAGCATCTTGGCGCATTGAGTCTCGCGGGCCGCTCGGAAGATAACCCGAAATATGAGGTCATTGCCTGCATCGGCGGTCGTGGCTTCGGTGTCCGCCGGGAAGACATGAAGAAAATGATCCTTGCGACGAAGGGTAAAGTTTTTACAGAAAAAACCTTGAATCGACTTGTCGAATGTACGAGGTTGAAAGAATTTAAGACCAGGTATGCGTAGTTGAAAGAGTAGTATAAGGTGTTGACTGGATGAGGATTTCTCTGCGCTCCGTTGTTGCTGGTGAGTTTGGTTGGTACACTGCCTTCGTGAGGATATGAGATGAATTTCCTTGTTGCGGAATATTCGGAAGTCTTGATCCGGCTGTTGATCGCCTCGTTGTTCGGGGGGATCGTCGGCTTGGAACGGGACATCCATGGACGGGACGCGGGTTTGCGTACGCATTTACTGGTCAGTCTTGGCGCGGCCGTATTCATGGTGTTGTCCGAAGTCATCGCAACTTTGCCTGCGGGTTCGGCCCAAATCGCGGATCCAAGCCGTATTGCGGCCCAAATTGTCACGGGCATCGGGTTTTTGGGCGCGGGCGTCATTATCAAGGCGGGTGTCAATGTGCGCGGTTTGACGACGGCGGCCTCTTTGTGGACGGTCGCGGCCATTGGTATGGCCGCGGGCGGCGGACATTACGGCATTTCCCTCGTGGCGACGCTCATTGCTTTAAGCGGACTTGTCCTGTTGAAGCACTTTGAACGGATCTATGCAAAGGACTTTTACCGCAATTTAAGAATTTCAACGCCGATGGATGTGAAGACGGAAGACATTATCGCTGTCGTTCGGCGAAAAGACCTTAGCGTTTTAAGCTGTACGATCGAAAAGGATTATGAAACGGCGACGATGGTGACGATGCTGTCCTTTCGCATACGGCATAAGGGGAACATCGACACTGTGGCCGACGGCATCATTGCGTCTTTGGAGACTTCGTCTTTGGGGCTAAAAAAAGTGAAGTGGAGTTAACTGGCAACTGGTAATTATGAGAGATGCTTGCAGCGTTTTTTTGCGGACATAGGGCTTGATATCTTAGGTCAGAATGAATACTATGGGTAGCTATTCTTGGCTCTGGGAGAGATTATGTCAGTAACTAACAAAACAGTAAGGGTGCCGCGTTACACCGCTGTTTCTGAAAAAAAGGCAGGTGGTGCCACATATACGCCCACGATACTTGCCGATTTTGTCGCCCGCAATGTTGTTGAAATCTTTGATGAGTTCCCGGTAGATTCTTCACTCCGGCTTATGGACCCGGCCATAGGCGATGGTGAACTTCTTGTCAGTCTCTTACAGCAACTCGCGAACCGTCCGGGACTAAACATCAAAGTCTATGGCTTCGAGACGGATCAGACGGCCCTCAATATTGCCGCTGGGAGACTAAAGCAAACTTTCCCCGAAGTCGAGGTTAATTTCAGGTCAGAGAGTTTTCTAGAGTTTGTGATGGAACATTTCGGAGCTGATGGCAATCGCTCACTTTTCAGTCCACCTGTTCCAGAAAGCTATGACATGATCATAGCCAATCCCCCCTATGTGCGCACCCAAATTATGGGAACCGCCCAGGCGCGGCGTCTCGCGGAGCAGTTTGGCTTATCCGGCCGAGTGGATCTCTACTATGCCTTTATTCTGGGCATAGCTCAGGTGCTCAAACCTCAGGGTATTGCCGGAATCATTGTTTCCAATCGCTTTATGACCACAAAGTCCGGCGCTTCCGTCCGGCAGGCTCTTTTCGAGCGTTTCAATATCCGACGCATTTGGGATTTGGGAGACACCAAACTTTTTGACGCCGCCGTGCTGCCTGCCGTGTTACTTGTTGAGGGCAAGAATGGTCACAAGTTGGAAGCTCCGGCCTTTACGTCGATCTATGAGACCTCGGAACCGTCGAGCACAGCGGCCACCGACCCGATCACCGCACTCACCGGAGAAGGCGTCGTCAGGATCTCAGATGGGAGGAGTTTCCATATTCAGCACGGCAAACTGGAAACAAGTGGTACTCCCGACGGTGTTTGGCGCATTGCGACGGAGGCCGTTGACAGGTGGTTAGCGACAGTTGAGGCTCATAGCTGGGGTACGTTCCGCGATATTGGCAAAATTCGTGTCGGTATTAAGACCTGTGCTGACAAGGTTTTTATCCGGAAAGACTGGGAGGACATACACGAAGCCGCCCGCCCCGAGCTTCTTAAGCCGCTTACCACCCACCACATAGCGCGCCGTTTTAAGCCCCTTATTCCCGATCACCCAAGCCAGGTTCTTTATCCGCACGAAGTTGTACAGGGTCGTCGCCATGCTGTCAACTTGGCAAAATACCCCTGCAGCCAAGCTTATCTTGAAACGCACCGCCTTGTTCTTAAGGGCCGAAACTATGTAATTGAAGCTGGACGTGAATGGTATGAAATCTGGGTACCTCAAGACCCAAATGCTTGGCATTTACCCAAGCTCGTGTTCCGGGATATCGCCGAGGAGCCCACATTCTGGATCGACCTAGAAGGTTCCGTGGTCAATGGCGACTGTTACTGGATCATCTGCCAGAAATCTGCGCAGACAGATTTATTATGGTTGGCAGCCGCTGTTGGTAACTCGACTTTTATCGAGTGCTTCTACGACCATCGCTTTCACAATAAGCTCTATGCTGGCCGCTGCCGCTTCATTACGCAGTACGTCGAGAAGTTTCCTTTGCCCGATCCGCATAGTTTGCTTGGCAAGGCTATCATCGCTAAGGCCAAGCGGATATACGAGTGCATCCCATCTTCGGAAGCTAAGCGGCTCCAGAAGGAGTTGGATGCCATGGTCTGGGAGGCGTTTGGTCTAGTCGTCGAAGAAGTCAGTCGGTAACGGAATCTGGAGCTTTTTGTTCAGCACCTTGCCTTGGAACCGAGGGAACCGCGTGAAGAACTTCTCGCCAGTTGTTAAAAACAGGTGCGTCAGGGTAACCTTCTTTCCGTCCGTTGCCCCATAGAACAAAGCATAGCGCACATCACAATGCCGAATCTGCTGCCCTCCGATTTTCGGAACATCGAGGGGACTCTCGCTGTCCGGACACACCAAGCCAAGATCAATGGTCGGCGACGTTTGCAGCTTCACTTCCAGAAGCTGGTGGCGTACGTCCGGGAATTGCCCGTGATCACGATAGTCGGTGTATCCCAAGCATTGGCACACGAGCCGGTGTAACGCCGCGCCTCTCATAGCCAATGC
>JBHHWX010000324.1:0-7222 GCA_046756745.1 bacterium
GATTGCTTCGGCAAAAAACGCCTCGCAATGACAGCTATGTTAATAGTTTTCGTTCAGACACTAACTAACTAATGATCGTACTCATACATCTTCTCACCCGCAGTCACTGCAAACGGCAGCCGGTTCTGCGCCGGCGGCAGAGGACACGTGGAAAAAGCCGAAAAGGCGCACGGCGGATTGTAGGCTTTGTTGAAATCGATGAACGTTTTGCCGTCCTCGCCGGGTTTGTCCACGTAGAGAAACCGGCCGCCGGAGTAAGTCTCCACGCCGGTGGTCTTGTCCGCAAAAATGACGAAAACCTGACCGGAGTTGTTTTCGCTGACCGAGTCTAACGTATACGTCTCGCCGTTCACTTTGAAAATCAGAGCGCCGGGAGAAGCCTGTTTTCTGACGGTATTCAGGACGGTTGGCACCTCGACGATTTTTTCGGAAGCGTATGGCCGCAGCTCCGCTGCGATTTTCCATTTCGGGTCTATGTCATATCTGTCGATGCCCTTGAATCGGCTGAGCGCCGGATTTTCCAGGTCGCGCAGGCGGACCCCAAGCATCCCGTCGCGCTCGATCACAAACCAGGCCAGACTGCCGTGCTGCAGCACTGTGCGCTCTCCAGCGCCAGCAGTATAAACTTTTAAGTGGGTAACCGGCCGACCCTCGTGGGTGACGCCCGCCCCGGGTACGATTTTGACGCTCACGTCTGTATTTTTTTGCACGAAAGCTCCCATGAGCTTTGGCGCTTTTTCTGGAAAAACCAGGTCGTTCTCCGGGTCGCTGCCAAATGTGTTTTCGCCTTCTTTTAACCAATAAAGCCCGGCCAGATTCAGCCAGCCGGTTTCGCTTTTGAGTCCGGCGATACGTTCGCGCTGCCATTCTTGAATTTCGGCGATGTAGTTTGTATCGCTATCCTGGTCGGATGCAGACCGATCGCATCCAGGGAGGTTAGAAAAGAAGATAAGAAATAACGCCCACATCAGAGTTTTCGATTTTAGCATTTGTCCCTCCTTTGCTCTGGGTTCAACGCTATTTTGAAATGTTTTGGAAATATAAACTAATTAACAAAAAGGATCAATGGAATTACGATGCTTTTTTTACTTTACTTCTTTTTTAATTATTACTATTTTCAGCTTTCCGTAAATCAACCAATGCCTGATGAAACAAGTCGTCAAAAAGTTTTTTATGAAATCAGCGATTATCTGCGTTCATCAGCGTCCAAAATGTTACTCGTGAACTGGTAACCTTTAACTTAGCATCAAATCGGAGGAGAAAATGAAGCTTAAGCTGCATTGGCAAATCGCAATCGCGCTTGTTTTGGGTGTGTTGTTCGGTTTTTTATCTCGTGAGGCGGGTTTTGACGAATTCGTGCTCGGTAAGGTGGCCATTTTGGGCGATCTTTTTATACGCGGACTGCGGATGATTATCGTGCCGCTGATCGTGTCTTCGATCATATCTGGCGTCACCAGCATCGGTTCGGGACAGCAGTTGGGCCGCATGGGCGCCAAGACCTTTGCTTATTACGTCAGCACCAGCCTTATGGCGATTCTGGTCGGACTGTTGCTGGTCAACCTGATAGCCCCCGGAATTGGTGCACAGGTCGGCCTGCAAGAAACGCCGGAAAATTTGCAGTCCAATGTCGAGAAGATCGGGGACACTCTGATGGGCATCATCCCTACCAACCCTTTGCAAGCCATGGTGCAGGGCCAAATGCTGCCGACGATATTTTTCTCCCTGCTCTTCGGACTGTTCATCCTCAAATCTCCCGACCCCTACCGCCAACAATTAACGGATTTTTTCCAGGCGATTTTCGGGGTGATGATGAAGATGACGCAGTTGATCATCGCTTTCGCCCCGATCGGGGTGTTCGCGCTGATGGCAAAGATTATCGCGCAAACCGGATTTGATGTCTTCGCGCCCCTGGCCGCCTACATGATCACGGTCGCCGCCGGTCTTCTGATTCACGCGTTCATTTCGCTGCCGTTGCTGCTTTTTTTCATCGGCGGTATCCATCCCCTTGCTCACGCCCGGGCCATGTCCGCGGCGCTGCTCACCGCTTTTTCAACGGCGTCCTCTTCGGCGACCCTGCCGCTCACGATACAATGCGTGGAAGAGAATTCCGGTGCATCTAATGAAACCAGCAGCTTTGTTCTCCCTTTGGGCGCGACTGTGAACATGGACGGTACCGCACTTTATGAATGCGTTGCAGCGATGTTTATCGCACAAGCATATGGAATGGATCTTTCTTTCGGCCAGCAGTTCATCGTTGTAGTGACTGCTCTGCTCGCCAGTATCGGCGCCGCCGGCGTGCCGATGGCCGGTTTGGTGATGATTACCATCGTTCTCAGCGCCATCGGTCTTCCCCTCGAAGGCGTCGGGCTGATCATCGCTGTCGATCGCGTTTTGGATATGATGCGTACGTGTGTGAATGTTTGGAGTGATAGCTGCGGCACGGTGATCATTGCCAAGACCGAAGGCGAGACCGGATTAAAAGTGCTGCGAAAACCGGCGCAGGAGGCAGCATAGCCAAAAAATAAAAAAGCTAAAAAAACAAAAACCAAATGACTAAATCCAAAATTAGTCGGACGCCTGACCGATAAATCTCAAACATCAAAGCTCAGAAACCAAACGCACTATTTTTTTTGCTTCAAAGCCAAACACGTTACTGACCAACATCGACTGTTTGGAATTTATTGTTTTGTTTGTCATTTTGATTTTTGGTTTTTGTCATTTTGGTTTTTGGTTTTTGTTTTTGGTTTTTGGTTTTTGTTTTTGGTTTTTTAGTTTTTGGTTTTTTGGGATTTTGTCTTGTGGCTCAGACTATTTTCCCAAAAAAAACGTGACCCCTAATTTCACAGTGAATTCGTTTGCTGTGATGTCCCGTGTTTCGCTAACTGTCTGACCCTGATTATCTTGGATTTCAAACTCAGTCGTGATATTATAAATAGTCTGATATTCAACGGCCACATCGAGGAGAGGTCCCAACCCGATATCGTACTGAATGCCTCCCCCAGCATTCCAGCCCACCGCGGCATCAGCTTGGTCATCGGCGGTAATGAAACCGACACCTGTAGAAACATTGATGCTGGTTCTAAAGACATAAAAACCCGTGCGGGCGCCGACATAGAACTTGAGGTTATCTGTGCCAAACGTAAACTGCGGGCCGAGGTTTAACCGGAAAGACTGCTGGCGCACCTCGGCCACAAAAGTACCGGAGAATGTGTTCACGGTTTGGAATTCCCGGCCATGGCTTAAAAAGGCAAAATCGCCCCGTAAAGCGAAACCGTTGACAGAACTGAATTGACGTACCACCTTCACGCCAAATCCGCCACCCACATCCGATACATTTGCAAAATCCGCAGTTGGGACGGAAATGGCAATATGTGGACCGACTGACCATTGAGCTTGACCTAAACCTGGAATCGCTGTCACTACCAACAGAATCGTACAGATCGTAAACCGCTTCATGTGACTTTTCCTTTATTTTGAAGTGATGTGATGTTTAGTTTTTTTTGAAGATGTCTTTTAATTTTTTTGTAATGTCCTTGGCGCCCTTGGCTTTTTCTTCTGCAACTTTTTTTTCGACTTCCTTTTTCTTCTTGTCCCAAAAGGCTAATTGACTATTGATACCACTCTCGAGATGATTTATTTCACTCAATATGTTTTTTTGAAATTTTGTGACAACGGCCGCCGCCTCCTTTTTCCTCGGCGCCACTTTCGTATTTAATCTTTTTTGGATTTCCGTTCCTGCTGCTTGAGCCGATTCGCCGATCAAGGCTTTGATACGCGAGGCCAAGACGTCGTCAATGTTGGAGTGGATACTCAACCCGAGAGCATCGACATCCCCCTCAATCTTAGCAGAAAGGTGAAGTTTATCGACAGAGCGAAACACGTCGGTTGTGGCTTTCGAGATCACGTTATCGCGTTTGAGGCTATCCGGAAAAGAAAAATTCACCTGCCGGGCATTCAAGGAAATCATAAACATCAATTTCTCGCCCTGAAGCTGAAATTGGGTTGAGACATCTCCGCGCTCTGCATAAAGCTTATTCGGGAGATACGGTCTCTCTGGCAAATCCACATGACCCAACCGGACTCCCGAAGCTTTAATTTCAAATCGCTCGCCGGGAATATCTCCCGTGTGATCGAACTCTCCGGTTACGTGATAGGCGTTTGAATTGGGTAACTGCGCAGATAGTTGGAAAACTAAAGGTTTGCCATACAATCGGGGATGGGAAGTCACCCCGTTTATCGTTCCGCTGACATGCAAAACTTCGCTGCTGTCAGAGTGATTTGTGGCGCCGCTGATGAGAACGTTTTCGATGAGAAAGTCCGGAATGGGATAGGTAATTGGGAAGCGAACATTTTGACCTTGAAACCGGGGTGGTTTTTCCACTTTGCCGGCGCGGATGAACTGTTCTGCGACCGGCATGTATGTGCGCACCAAGTCAATGTAGGGTAGAAAATCGAGAAGATAATCCGTAATACTTTTCCCGAAAAGCATCTTGGCGACATTTTGCGGACTGAAATCACCGATGTTCGCTTTACTTTTCAAAGCAATGAAGTCGTCGGCAATCCAATTATCAACTTGAGCAAAAGCGATCTTGGTTTGGTTGAAATCACCCGTGGCTTGCTTTTTCTTCTGCTCAATCTTCTTTTTGAATTCATTCAGAGTCTTGTGAGCGCGTTTGGATTTTTCAAGAATTGAAATGAGATCGGTGAGATTTTTTACTTCTGTACCCTTCAGTTCTGTTATTTCCGTTTCAATGCGCGTTAAATCTTGCTTAGGATCAAACTCTGCAATATTCCGTTGCCATAAGCGGTGTTTTTTTTCAACATCGAGCTTGAGATTATCGATGCGGGTGGGCGAGTCGAGATCAACGGCTGCGAAAACGTGATCGAGGTCGATCTTTTGATTTAAAATCCCCAGGTTTAGAATCGGGGCGTTCACTAATTTTTTCTTCATACTTTCGGCAGCTTTATCAATCCACCCAGGTTGCGGATCGTCTTTCGGCCTTTGAAGCCGTCCGTCCGTTTCGCGTTTCGTTCCGATACGAATGTCCGCAATCGTGATGTCATTGATAATAACCCGCTTTCTTGAAAGAGGCTCGAGCTCCACATCGAAAGACATGCGGCCGGTTTCAAACAAATTCTTCCAGGTATCATTCGGGTTGGTGACCTGCACCCGATTTAGAGAAATGGACAGCTCCGCCGGCCGGAAATCCAGGTTATCTATTTCAACCTTTGCGCCAACGATCGATTCCCCGGTTTTTTCCATTCCCTTCTCCACCAATTTATCCCGTATAAGGTATGCGATTCCCATAATGAGCGCGATGACCAATATAAGGCCGATCATTCCCTTGGGTCGCATGATTACCACTCCAAGTCTCTTATTTTTATATACCATCGAAAGAGAATATTTCCCTTCAGGGCTTTCATGACTTTTGATTTTTCAATCTTCTTCGCCCAACTTTCCCGGTATGCGGTGACACCTTTTTTAACCAGCAGATACGTCGGTACGGCCAAAGTAAGAGCCGTCAGTAGACTACCCATCACAACGGTATTGTTAAAACGTGTAAAAGGGATGAGCGGCATGTTGTAAAAAGACGTCCATACACCTTTCAGAGCATCAACTTGAGCAAGGATAAAATAACCCAGATGATGAAAAAGCGGATCAAAAATATAGGACACAAAGCTAAAAAGAAAAAGTGCAAAAAAAACCGATGCCAGGTTTACCTTAGAGAGTATGGCAGCCAGAAACAAAACCATATTCTGTAACGTCCAAAACGGCGTGAGTCCCATTACAAATCCTAAAGTAAACCCGCTGGCGATTAAGGATGGCGACTCGCCGGCACGCAGAATTTTTATGAATTTGCTGATGAACTTCAACCAGAACATTCAAGACTCCTTCCTTTACTTATCTAATGAGGAGACAGCTTCGCTGATAATCACTCGCAAAGACGGTAAGACTCATGTTTTCGATCAAATCTTAAGCAGAAAGCGAGAATATACCAAAAAATGACTCATTAGTCAAAGTGTTTTTACGCATTATGAATTCATTTCTTTTAAATGCTGTACTTCGTGATACCGAAAGCAGCTTACAACATGATCGTTGACCATTCCCGTGGCCTGCATATGGGCGTAACAGATCGTCGGGCCGACGAAATTGAAGCCGCGTGTGCGCAAATCCTTACTCATAGCTTGTGACTCAGGTGTTTCGGCAGGCAGCTCTTTCAAACTCTTCCAGGCGTTCTGTTTCGGACTGCCATCGACAAACTGCCAAACGTAAACGTCAAAACTTCCAAACTCCTTTTGGACCTCGAGAAAAGCCCGCGCATTTTGGACGGCAGATCGAATTTTGAGCCGGTTACGGATGATACCCGGATTATTGAGCAGCTCCTGAATTCTCGCCTCATCGTATCGCGCAACTTTGACCGGATCGAAGCCGTCAAAAGCTTTGCGGTAATTCTCGCGTTTTTTGAGAACGGTCAGCCAGTTTAGCCCTGCCTGCGCGCCTTCGAGGATGAGCATCTCAAACATTTTGCGGTCTTCGTGAAGCGGCACCCCCCATTCTTTATCGTGATATTCGAGATAGAGCGGGTCAGACCCAGCCCATTCGCAGCGTGTTTGCATCTGTTCCCTCCGATTCGTCTTTCTCAGTCCAAAATCTCATTTAGGCGCTTACAGCGCGACATCGACAAAACTTTATCGATAGTTTATTCCAAACCCAGACAAGCCGGAACCAAAAATAAATAAATGAACCCACAGATTGAAGAATCCCACAGATAAATTAGTGAATAAATCAGTGGGTTTCTTCAATCTGTGGGGATTCCCGTCTTCTCTAACTTTTGCCTAAAAACGACAAGACTTTACAACTCATGGAATAAATAAGAAAGCCCTATCGAGTCTCTCAGTAGGGCTTTGGTTGTCTGAAGTGTTAAAAATGCGTTGGACAGCCTTGGAATTATGTGTATGAAGTCATTTGAAAAATGCAAACAAGACCCCTAAAATCATCCCAAACTGACCAACCCAGAAAATAAACATCCATTTAATCAAATCTGATTTTGTTGCAGCCATTTCCGACTTTATCTCGGAATTCAAAGAAATCAAGTCCGACTTTGTCTCGGAAATCAAAGAAATCAATTCCGACTTTGTCTCGGAAATCAAAGAAATCAATTCCATTCTTGTTTTAGAAATCTCTTCTGTCAATCGTCGTTCAAATTTTTCCTCGACAAAC
>JBHHWX010000325.1:0-7221 GCA_046756745.1 bacterium
TAAGAAAACTAAATCTTTATTTAAACCTGTTTGGTTCCGGCTTGTCCGGGTCAGGTATGAGGAAATAAGGTATAGGGGTATAGGGGAAGGGCGGCCCCTATTTCCATATATCCATATTTCCGCTCCTGAATGACACCCGTACCAGCAGTAACTGACCGATTACCGGAATTATCTTGATTTTAATATCAGAATCGCGTATAATTGCACACGAGAATATTTATTCGGAGGTAACATGATAACCGTTACAGAGAACGCGACACAAAAATTAAAATCCGTATTAGAAGAGGAAGGCCGGCAGGGTCAAGGAATTCGAATCACCGCACAACGCGGCGTCTCGCCTTTTTCCGTTGAGTTTGGTTTGGCGTTTGTCACACATGAAGAGCAGCATCAAGCGGATAAAGTCGTCGAAAGAGAAGGCATTCAATTTTATATCGATCCCCAAAGCGCTCCACTTGTGGAAGGCGCCACAGTGGATTACGTGATGGGCTTGAACGAAAGCGGCTTTAAAATAACCAACCCGAAAACCTCCGGCGCCCCCACGCCTGCGGGACCGGTAGCTGAGAAGGTTCAGCAAATCATCAATACAAAAATCAATCCGGCCATTGCCGGTCACGGTGGAGTTATTTCGCTTGTGGACGTGAAAGATAACGTGGCTTACCTGCGTTTCGGAGGCGGCTGTCAAGGATGCGGTATGGTTGACGTGACGCTCAAACAGGGAGTCGAAGTCATGATCAAAGAGAACGTTCCGGAAATAGCCGGGGTGATGGACGTGACCGAACACGCCGATGGGAAAAACCCTTATTATCAGCCGGCAAAATGATGCGACGCTGAGCTTCTTCCAAAAGTGCCCACCCGATTTTTTCGGGGAGTTGGTCGAAGGGCTGGCGTCTCTCAACTGACGGCGATTCTACTGATCTGGGATTTTATTTTCTCTCTTCTGATATTTTTCCCAATCTGAAAACGGTTCTTCAAAACGGTTGATGACGTCATCTGTTTCGAGAATGAATGAGAACTGTTTTAGCCATTCCCGGATATATTCAACGTCAAGCTTTGAACCCATTCTACTGATTACACCATCAATATCTAGAATATCCTGGCCGCGACCAGCAACGGCCTTGTGAATAATGAGATCTTCTGGAGAACAAACTCTAACTTTTTTACCGTCATCCAATTCTATAAAAACAGACCGTCTGAGAACTTCATCCTCATATCCTGGAATTCCTAACGACACATCAATGTCGCAACCATTACTTGCAGAAAGCAAAAGTATTCTATTATCGCGAGCTTTTTGTTTCACATCATGAACCCTGCTTTGAAATGCTGAGATGAGCAAATCAATGTAATAATCTGTTTGATCTAGCGGTATGATAATTGTCATATCCACATCACGGGTTAAACGAGGATGCCCCCAATGTTGGGCAGCTATTCCTCCGATAATTACATAAGGGATTTTATAAGCTGTAAAGAAGAGATGAAACTCCCAAGCAGCCTCAAATACTCTTACCATCTTTCCTAAGACCAGCGGCTATTTTATCAAATAAACGTCGTCGATGGATTAACGCTTTTATTCGTAATCGATCCATTTGACGCATGTCGAGGGGGTTTTGTTTTTGCGAGTTTTCCCACACCTGCCAAAGTTCTTCATAAATAGCTTTCGATTCTTCTGGAGTCATCTTCGGCAAATTTTTGCGTTGTTCGTCCTGAACGAACTCATTCATTTCTTTATAACCCTCGATCTGATCGCGAATGAGCTGCTTCACTTTAGGGTCATGAATAATCTTGTAGGCTTGTTTTGTTTTCATAACTAAATATCATAATTTCAAAGATTAAAAGCAAGAAAAGAGTACCTATTCAGGCGTGAGAAGCTTCGGAGTGCAAAACTTTAGTTTTGCACTGTTTCAACTGTACTGTTTCAATGAAAGCCGCAACGCTAAAGCGTTGCACTCCAATGCCAAATTACAGCAAAGAATCTGACGAAACATTCGCTCAAGCCTCATCGTCTTCAATCTCAAACTCCAAACGACGGTAAGCTTTGCGCAGGGCTTGTTCAACCTCTTCGGGCGATGCCGCTTTCGCAAAGATAAATCCGAGATAGCGGTCTCCTTCAGGTAAAGGTACTAATTTCTGTCCTACCGGAATGGTCAGGTTAAGTCCCAAAACTCCTGGGACCGTGACGGACTCTTCTGCGCCATGGACTGCTTTGAGCGTTCCCGCTTTCGGAACCGGCATCATCATCACGCCGGAAGCGGATTCCTCACGTTGCAGCGCATCGATGCGTTTGCCCACAGCATGTCGCAGTATCACCTCTTCCAAGGCCATGTTTTGTTGAAAACGCAAGGCACGGGCACAGAGGCCGCCGATGGACCGGGCCGCGATTTCCAGAATCCAGGCTCCGGATGTATTGATTCGAATTTCCGCATGTACCGGGCCGTGACGCAGCCCCAGTGCCTCCGCTGCTTTGGCCACGCTGTTTTCAATATCCTCCCGGACGTTTTGGGGAAACCGCGACGGGGTCACATAAATGGTTTCGGCAAAGAAGGGGCCTTCCAAAGGATCGGGTTTATCGAAAATCGTGAGGACTTTGAGTTTTCCGTTTGTGAGAATGCCTTCCAGCGCAACCTCTTCGCCCGGAAGATACTCCTCGACCAAGATCCATTCCGCAGCTTTTTTGCCGCGCGCCGTCAAGCCCGGCTGTTGCAACAGTTTCGCAATTCTCGTGAAAGCGGCGATAAACTCACGGGTATCGTCTGCTCGTATCACCCCGCGGCTGCCGGACAAAAACGTGGGTTTCAGTACACACGGAAAGGTCGCAGCGGCAGAGGCCTGTTGTGCATGCTCTCGAGTTGAAAAAATCTGAAATTTTGGAACGGGCAGCCCCGCATCCATGAGACGCTGCCGCAGCACGTGTTTCAACCGCGTTGCCCGGACCGCCTCGGGTGGATTGCTCGCGAGCCCGAGTTTCTCCGAAGCCAATGCCGCTAAAACCGCGGTATCGTCATCGAGCGGGACGATGGCATCCAAAGGATAGTGTTTGGCAAAGATAAGAATTTTCTCGCAGGCAGCTTCCGGTTCATTAAAATCGAGGGTGACGGTTTTTCCTTCAGTAGAAGTCTCCAGCGCCTGTTGCTGTTCGGAGCCCACGACAACCTGGTATTTGCAGATTTCAGCAGCATCCAAAAAAGCGCTCGCCTGGTATGTTTTGGTGGGCATTAAAAAGAGAACGCGAGGTTTTTCTTTGCTCCTTTGCATTTTTTTGCAAAAAAATATGACCTACTTTCTTTGAAGGATTATTGCGAGATGTGAGACGTCAAACGTGAGACGACCCCTTCCCAACCACACCATGTTGAGAGGCACGTTTCACATCTCACGTTTCACGTTTCCCAGTGCGGCTTCGCCGCACTGGGGCATTAAAGCGTCAATTCACCGCCAAATTCAAGAACGCGGGCATCGTGGCCATTGGCTTGGACTTTCTTCACAAACTCATCCGGGTCCACATCGATGATGTCGAAGGTTTTGTAATGCATGGGAACGGCTAATTTTGGATTGAGAAATTCGACCGCTTTCACCGCGTCATCGATTCCCATGGTGAAGTTGTCTCCGATAGGCAGCAGAGCCACATCGAGATTGTTCATTTCTCCGATCAATTTCATGTCGTAAAACAGAGCCGTGTCCCCGGCATGATAGATGGTTTTGCCCTCGACCGTGAGCAGCGCGCCGGCGGGATTGCCCATGTAAACGAATCCATCGTCAGTTTGCAAGCCGGAGCCGTGGTGCGCAATCGTCAGCTTCACCCGGCCAAACGGAAACTCATGCGCACCGCCAATGTGCATCGGGTGCACGGTCGAGCCGTGCTCGCCGCACCATGTAGCGATTTCGTAGTTCGCAATGACGGTCGCATTATTTCGTTTGGCGATGTCAACCGTATCGCCAAGGTGATCGCCGTGGCCATGCGTAACCAGAATGTAGTCGCATTGAACGTCTTCGGATTTTACCGCAGCCAAAGGATTGCCGGTGAGAAACGGATCGACAACAATTTGATGCCCGCCGGTTTCTAAAAGAAAGGCGGCATGACTTAAGTAGGTTAACTTTGCCATCATTTCCTCCTCGTTTAGAGTAGATGCCAATAAACGAATCAAAAAGCTAACCTTTTCTCTCTTACAGGAATGTATCGGAGAGGTATCCCGGAGTTTTTTTGGTAATGGATCGAAGAATTGAAAAAGTCAGCTTTAAGAATCAAATAAATCTCTGAGCCTTTATTAAATGCATAAATTCATCTCTGGTTGATTGATTTTCTCGAAATATTCCCGTCAGCGCGCTCGTGGTCACAACCGTATTCTGTTTTTGTACGCCCCGCATCATCATACACAAATGGCGCGCTTCGATCACAACAGCCACACCCCGGGGAGTCAAACAATCCATTAAAATTTCTGCGATTTGGTTTGTGAGTCTTTCTTGCACTTGCAATCTTTTGGAATAAGCATCGACAATCCTCGGAATTTTACTCAGCCCCACAACTTTGCCGTTTGGCATGTAAGCGACGTGACACTTACCATAAAAAGGCAGCATGTGGTGTTCGCATAAACTATATACTTCGATATCCTTGACAATCACCATTTCATCGTATTTTTCAGAGAAGAGCGCGTCGTTGATGATTTGACAAACGTCTTTTTTATAGCCATCGGTCAAAAATTCTAAAGATTTTTGAACCCGCAGAGGGGTTTTGAGCAGTCCCTCTCTTTCCGGATCTTCTCCAAGTTTTCTTAAAAGTCCTTTCACCAGCTCTTGCATATATCGATTCTACCTCCTTACTGACGCGATGACATGATTGAAAGCAGCGAAAGCAAAACAAGTATCGCAATCGTTGCCAGTGTGATTAAGAGTAAGTGTTTTTTTGCGGTTTTTTGTTTTGATTCCTCCATCATTCCTCTCTCATACTGTGGCACATGCTGTAAGTTGCTTCTGGTAAAGTTTCCCCTGAAAAGAGTCTCGACGCTTCATCTCATTTTGAATCGCGAGCAGGATCTTCGCTCCGCTGCGGCACCACTTCGGCTCGATGAGCAGCTTGTCCGGGGCGTCTCCATAGAGCCTTTCTATGATAAATTCCGGATGCACACGCTCCAAACAATCACAGGCCATTTCCACCCACTCATCAAACGTAAAGATGTGAAACGGCTGCGCTGAATATTCACGGGCGAATTCCGTATAACGCACGATATGCAGATTGTGTAACTTGATAATATCCAAAGGCAATCCGGACACGTGATCGACGGTTTGCAGCATCTGTTCGCGGCTTTCGTTTGGAAATCCCAGGATGAGGTGGCCACAAACATGGATTCCCCGGTTGGCGGTTTTCCGAATCCCATCGACCGTACATGCGAAATCATGGCCGCGATTGATGCTCCGCAAAGTTTCATCGTGCGACGATTCGATGCCGTATTCAACCGTCACGAAAGTCTCCCGGCTGAGCTGTTCGAGATAAGTGAGTTTGGCTTCATCGATACAGTCCGGCCGGGTGCCGATGGAGATGCCCACGACTTCAGGATGAGCGAGCGCTTGTTCATACAGATCCTGCAGGCGCTCTAACGGAGCATAGGTGTTGGAATAAGGCTGGAAATACACGATGAAGTATTGTGCCCTTGAGCGTTGCTTCAGGGAGTCGATTCCGGTTCGCACCTGTTCTTGGATTGGAATTCTGGCGCGCGCCGACTGTGGCGTAAAGCTGTCGATATTACAATAGGTGCAACCGCCATAGGCGACACTGCCATCGCGATTCGGGCACGTGAATCCGGCGTGAACCGGCACTTTGTGGACACGCGCTCCGAATCTCTTTTTCAGAAACGCGCTGTAGGAATTGTATCGAACGTCCTGTGAATCCATTTTTCAAGCGATTGCCCGGGCTAACGCTTCTCCGAATTCACGGGCAGCATTGGCGCCAGAGCTTGTGATAATGTTACCGTCCTGTTCCAGTTTGGACCCGGTAAAATCAGCGCCGGCAACTTGCAGCTTTTCATAAATGGCGATATGCCCGGTGACTTTTTTCCCATTCAAAAGTCCCGCCACCGCCAGAGTGACTGCCGCGTGAGAACTTGCACAAACCGGCTTACCCCTCTCTGACGCCGACTTGGCGATTGCATGCGCTTTGACGTCGTGCCAATATTGACTTGCCCCGGTGCCGCCGATAAACACGACCGCATCATAATCGTCCGGGTTCACGTCATCGATGAGCAAATCGGCGTTCAATTGCAGTCCCTGCGAGCCTGAGACGCCGTCGGAGCTCGTCGACGCGACGCTGACTTCAGCGCCGGCGCCTTCAAGCCGTACTCGCGCTGCGGTGTATTCCTCATCACGAAAATTGCTGTGGGCTAAGACCATGAGAACCGATTTCGATGTACTTTTAGCCATGAATTCTCCTCTGTAAATTCAAATGTTTTCCGGCCACTTGTCATGAATATAATATAAATTACTTTCATAATCAATGTTCATTGTGTTTTTCCGTGCGGCGTGCCGACGCAACAGGTTTTTGTTTATCAAATTTTCTTGCTTAAGCGAAATCCCAATACTTGTCGCAATTCCCTCAATGTCTCTTGCCGAAATTCTTTGCGGTATTTTTCGAGCATTTTTTCGTCGAGACCCGCCAGCTCACTTTTGGGAATATCTTGAAACTTCCGGCCTTTTAGGACTTCTTTGTCCAGCCAGAGCTGCGCTTTTGCCGGACGCCTCACCCATCTGGCCACTTCATTAAACTTTTCGTCGAAAAAAACCACCACCGGGATCGCGCGATTGCCATCGGTCAAATACTGGTCCATCAGTTCCGGATTGGCGTCGCGGAAGAAAATGCGTAAGGTCAGATTCGGTGCATGGTCACCTATTTTTGCAACGATGGGCAGGTTGTGTACCACATCCGGACACCAGTCTTCGGCGATTACCATGACCTGCATGGGGCCCAGGCCCCGGTAAAACTGGATGTCTTCCTCGGAGATTTGCGTCTCGTCAAAAGCCTGCTGGTGCAATTGCTTATTCTTCTCTATCCTGGACAAATAGTCTGCAAAGACCAGGCCCTGTTCGAATTGCTGACGGTTCATGCCTTTTCCTTCAAGTTGAAAAAACAAAGACAGCAAGACATAAAGGAGCTGACGTGCCTAAGCGCTTTGCTGTCTCACAATAAGATAATTAACTAACATTTCTCACTTCGTTTGTGCGTCAGATTAGGTTTTGTAAAAG
>JBHHWX010000326.1:0-7190 GCA_046756745.1 bacterium
TTTTGCACTGTTTCAATGAAGCCGCAACGCTAAAGCGTTGCACTCCAATACCAAACGCTGAATTGTTACATTTCGTAGTATGTCTACTTAAGGAGGGATGAAACCATGGGAAATCAACGCACTCAAGTCTCTAAGGCTGATGAATGGCAGCATAAACTTCTCTTTTTCGTTTCCGGACTGCTTTTCTTCGAAACCCTAACCGGCCTTTCTATCTATTTGCTCCCTTTCAGTATTCCCAATCAAGTGATGGTCTTGTTACACACCGCTGTCGGCCTGGTTTTTCTTCTTCCGTTTGTATGGTATCAAATTCGGCACTGGCTCATATACCGCTCTGTGAGTATGAACCATATCAAGCTAACCGGCTACATTTCGATGGTTATCACGATAGTGGCTTCGATATCCGGTATGATTTTGACGTTTCAGACACTCTTCCAAACAAAAATCAGCTACGCTTGGGATTTAGTTCATGTTATTTCAACCTTTGCTTTGATCGCTTTTCTTCTGCCGCACCTGGTGGTGATTGTGGTTCGCGATTTCAAAGCCCGTGGCAGCGACGCCTTGCGTCCGATTCTGGCCGCTGAAAAAAAGTTTAGTGTGAATACATTTTTGACGGTGGTCATTCTGTTTGCCGTGGTCGCGCTTTTATCTTTTGCTTATGAGCCGGTTAAATTTAACAATGAATTTTCAGAAGATTACAGCTACCTTTATGGCAGCGACCGGCCGTTTGCTCCAAGCTTGGCTAAGACCTCTACCGGCGGCGCGTTTGATGCCCGTTCCTTAGGCGGCTCTCAGAGTTGTGGAACCGCGCAGTGCCATGAGCAAATTGTTCAGGAATGGCAGGTCAGCGCGCATCGTTACTCAGCTATGGATCCGGCTTTTCAGGCCGTTCAAAAGGTGATGGGGGAGCAAAACGGCGCTGAGTCCACTCGATACTGTGGCGGATGCCACGATCCCATCTCGCTCTTTTCCGGCACAAAAAATATTTTCAGAGAAGATTTGACCAATCTCACCGGTTATCAAGAAGGCGTCTCCTGCATCGCCTGCCATGCCATCAAAGAGACGGATATCAAGGGGAATGCGAATTATGTTATGACGCAACCGAAACGGTATATGTTCGAATTAGACGAAGGGCAAACGGCTCGCTGGCTCCGCGACGTCCTGATCCGAAGCTATCCAAGATATCACGTTGAAAGTCTGCAGCATCGCATGTTCAAGAGTCCTGAATTCTGTGCAGCCTGTCACAAACAGTTTATCGATCAAGAAGTCAATAATGTAGGATGGGTTCAGTTGCAGAATCAATACGACAACTGGCGCAAAAGCCGCTGGAATCATCCTGGCGATCCTGAGAAAACAATAGAATGCCGGGAATGCCATATGCCTCTGACCGACTCTCAAGATCCTGCAAACGGCGACCCTCTGGATTACAACCGGTCTTCTTCAGACAAAAAACATCGCAGTCACCGTTTTTTAGCCGCCAATCAATTTGTTCCCAAGCTGCTCAACCTGCCAGGTGCAGAAGAACACCTAACTCTAACGGAAAAGTGGCTGCAAGGGAAAATTGAAATACCGGAAATTTCGGAAAAGTGGCGGCCGGGTCCGGCCGTACCGATTGAGCTGGTTCTCCCGGAAAAAGTCGTATCCGGACAGGAAGTGAAAATTGAGACCATTCTCACCAACAACAAAGTAGGCCATGATTTCCCCACCGGTCCGCTCGATATTATTCAAGCCTGGGTAGAGCTGGTTGTGACGGATCAGAACGGAAACGAGGTTTATGTTTCCGGGACGCGAGATGAACGGCACTTTATTAAGCCAGGGTCTTTTATCTTTAAAGCGGAAGCCGTCGATCAATACGGCAACCTCATAGACCGCCACAATCTCTGGGAGATGGTTGGTGTGCGTTTTCGACGCGCCTTGTTCCCTGGATTTTCTGACAAGGCCGAATTCGCCTTCCCTTGCCCGTCGAGCATGACCACGGATCAGGCATCCCAAAATAAAGAGGAATTCAAATTTCAGATACCAGGGAACCAGATTACCGAGCTGCACGTCACAGCGAAGTTAATGTACCGAAAAATCGACCAATTTCTCCTTAATTTCCTATTCGGTGAAGACGCGGGCGTGACATCGCCGATTACAGTGATTTCGGAAGATCGCAAGACCATACCAGTTGCAGCCTCAGCGTCCTGGTAAGCCGCATGTTGAAGCATCTTCCTAAACGAAAACGACTGCTTTTTATTACGGTCACTCTGAGTTTATCCTTTTTGGCGGTCGCTGCTGGCGTAGCCTGGATTTTATTGAAACCCGGGCCGACGTATTTTCCCGGCGAACAAATAGAAGGTCTGACTAAGGACCTCGAACGTTCCATTCCTGCGGATTACCTGCCTGTTACATTTGTGGACGCGACAAAAGCTGCCGGGCTCTCCTTCCAACATTTCTCGGGCCGCCGCTCGACCCAGCTTCCTGAAGATATGGGGTCGGGCGCAGCCTGGGGCGACTATGATAACGACGGCTGGTTAGACCTGTTCGTGGTGAATACCATTGGCAGGCTGAACTTAACCGAGGAAGAAATCGCTGAATCGCCTGCGACCTGTCAGCTTTATCACAATAATGGCGACGGAACCTTTTCCGAAGTCAGCAAAATGGCTGGGGTCGATCTTCGGAGATGGGGAATGGCTGCCGCCTGGGGCGATTATAACAATGACGGTTGGGCCGACCTTTTTGTCTCATCGTATGGTGAGAACGCTCTCTTTCACAACAACGGTGACGGCACATTTACGGACAAGAGCGCGGAATCAGGAATCGCCGGAGAAACAGGCTTTTGGACCGGCGCCTCCTGGGCTGACTTCAATCGCGATGGCAATCTCGATCTCTATGTTTGCGGTTATGTCAAGTATTCATATCAGGACGAGAACATCATTTCAGTTCAATATGACACGGAAGTTCCTGCAAGCCTCAATCCCTCCGCATTTAAGCCGGAACGCAATCTGCTTTACCGGAACAACGGCGACGGCACCTTCCAAGAAAGTGCCGTCAAGTCGGGGGTCGCGGATGTGAACGGTCGCAGCCTCTCAGCAGCTTGGTGCGACTTTGATGACGATGGCTGGCCCGATTTATACGTGGCGAATGATGTTTCCGATAACGTCTTGTTTCGCAATTTGGGCAACGAGCTGTTCGAAGACATGAGCCATTCTGCCTGGGTTGCAGACTACCGGGGAGCGATGGGCATTGCGGCCGGCGATTGGGATGGAGATGCCGACATGGACATGTTCATCACGCACTGGATCGCCCAAGAGAATGCCTTTTATGTAAACCGGCGCGCTCAACTTGTTTCTGAAAACGCGGCGTCCGAAAACAGACTCAAATTCATGGATGAAGCGGATCGTTTCGGACTGGGGCAAAGCGCATTGGATTATATCGGTTGGGGAACCTCTTTTTTTGATTTCGACAACGACGGCAAGCTCGACTTGTTTGTGGTCAACGGGAGTACGTTTCAACTGAAAGACAAACCCTGGCTTCTGATCCCGATGCCGGACCAATTACTCTGGAATAGAGGGCCGGATAAGGGATACTATGATGTTTCAGCAGCCAGCGGCGAGGTTTTTAGTCGCGATTACGTCGGCCGCGGCGCAGCATTCGGGGATTACGACAATGACGGCGATATGGATATTTTCGTCGTGAACAACGGCGGCCCCGGAGTTCTTTTGAAAAATGAAGGCGGCAATCGCAAAGCCTGGCTCAAGGTACGGTTAGAAGGCAAGACGAGCAACCGGTCGGCGATAGGAGCCAAATTACGTCTGGTTTCCGGGAACAAAGTACAAGTCCGGCAGGTAGGCGCGCAAAGCTCTTACTGTTCTCAAAACAGCCTGATACAACACTTCGGCTTAGGCGCCCAAACAAAAGTTGACACCTTACAAATCATGTGGCCGAGCGGACTGCATCAAACTTCTTACGACATTGCAGCCAATCAAACGATCATCATCAAGGAAGCGGGGAATATCCAATAATCAGGGCTGTTCAAAACCTTGAATAGCCAGATTTTTTCTTGTTATGAAATGACATTTTTGAGATTGCGTTAAAGAATTCGAATGCCCGTTGTCATAATCTCTTTAACAAAAGGGTTGTTTGAAGTAAAATCCACAGGACGAAACGTATGGACTTCAAAGGCGGTATCCACCATTAATACATAAGGAAGGAGTTTCTTGCTATCTTCAAAACTGTCACCAATAAAATCTGGAGAAATAATTGCTAGGTCGATATCGCTCCATACATGCGAATCGCCTTTAGCTATCGAACCGAACAGGAAAACTCCTTCGATTCGGAGTTCTTTGGCTGCTAAGCGAATTAATTTTTGAATTCTTTTTTCTACATCTGTTGCAACAACCACTGATAGAGATCCTTAATTTTTAAAAAGTAATCTTCAGTGAATTCCTGAGTGCATTTGCGATAGTGTTCTTTCGGTTCCACAGAGACAAAACTATTTGAGTTCAACTATCATGCTAAAAATTAGCTAAAAAAAAGCTAAATCGCAAATGATAAGTAGCAGATATAAAAAAACTTCGTTAGCCTATACGAGGCCTTTCTTTGCCTCAAACGTTCAGATGACGACCCAATTCCCTCAGATTGAGTTCAATATGTGAAGACGGAGGTGTCGAGAAAACTCGATTGAAAAAATTCTATGAAAAAAATTTTCGTTTTGATTTTTTCTGTTGTTCTTGTGTTATTTCTGATCATCGCCTTTTTTAAAATTCGAACTTCAAAGGTCAGCGACGAAAGTCACTCGGTAAAAATAAGCGTTGAAGAGAGAAACAAGATCCAGCAATTCTGGGAATTCTACCGTCAAGCCACAAAAGCCCGAATCGCCGGTCGTGCGCAAGAGGCGATTACAGCCTATCGCCGGGCTTACGAGCTGAATGATGAACATGAAAACACTCTCTATTTTTTGGGAGGCTTGGTCTTCGAAGCCGGGCGTTACCAAGAAGCCGAACAACTCTGGAAGCGACTTTTGCAGATCAATCCCAAGAGCACACGCGCCCATCTTCAGTTAGGCTCCCTTTACCTCTATTCAAAAGACCGGGCCTTTAACGACGTCGATTCGGCAAAAGCTGAGTTTCAAAAAGCAGTGCGGCTCAACAAAGAAGAAACCGGTCCCCTCCTCAGTCTTGGGCAGATTGCCCTCATCCAAGGGAAGCTATCCGGAGCAGGCAGCTACTTTGAGTCGGTTATCGGCTCGAATTACAGGAGCGTTGAAGCGTATTTTCTGAAAGGATTCATTGCCTGGAAACAAAAAGATTTTCAAAAAGCTTTGGATTCTTTTAGCATGACCGTAAAATATGCACGGCCTGACAAGCCGGTGAAAGGAGTTTTGGGCGAAGGGGATACAAAACCGGGTGAAACATTTCAGAAATCGAATCTTCAGACCTTTTTTCAAATCCACCTGCAAAATCTGGCAGGAATGGATGAGTCAGAGCTGTTGCACCACATGGAAGTTAGGTACCAAGAATTGGACGTATTTTTAGCAGAAAAATACAATACAGAATAAGGCGCCCAGCAAATGCAGGTAACCAATAGGTAGGGGGCTCTGGTTAAAAGATCTCCTTTGTGCTTGACATTAATTTTTGCTATTTTAAATGTAAACTGCTCTAGTACGAGGATTGAAAGATGACGAATCAACAAGTTACAATCGTGATGGAAGAAGTGACCGACCCAGAGGAGCTTGCAAAAGCCCAGAGGCAGCGTGAGTTGTTCGACCGTAATTCGGCCTGGCTGCAAGCCCACGCTTCCGAGATTTACTCGAAATATCGCGGCAAATGCATTTGCATTGCTGGCGAGAAACTTTTTGTAGCGGCCTCACTGAAATCAAAGTGATCCAACTGATGCTACAAGCTAAAGTTAAGGAGTTGATGATGAACATGTCCTATATTGCAATAAATAGAATCGTAGAAGAAAGGATGGCAACGGACAAAAAATATCGAAAAGATACTGAAAAAAAAGAAAAGGCTGTGTTGTCGTTTGGGAAAAAAATGTCGGATGCCGAATTGCTTGAAAAGCTACGATCATTCCATGTGATATTGGATAAACAGATTTTCAATGACTTATACAAAAATTTCCTTTCCGCGGAAGATATGTCTAAATGGCTGATTAAAAAACAGAATTTGAAATTTCAGGGAATAGAGGACGATTGGATATGGATTTGTCTGACGATCTTGTGGGAACGTTGGTTTCCTGACAGACCGAGTTTAGAGATGATTGATGATAAAATGCAGGAAGGATATAGAAAGATAAGTGAGAATAGTTGCACCGGCGCTTGTGAGATATGGCTTGAGGTTTGGAAGTTTATTTTAAATATCATGAATTCCAAAAAAATGAAATCTTTAAATGATTTCGATGAGAAATTCAGAGGCACACAATCTATTTTCAATTGGGTGCAAGATTTGGAAATGGAGCTAGGCAATGCGGGCGCGGAGGATGAGAAGTTTATTCGTGATAGGATTTTATTTTGTGAAGAGTTTATTAGCAGATTTCTCCATGAGGATTCTCTTATGATTGAAAATATGAAACGTACTCTTGCAGAATCCTACTCTCAGATTGGCGAAATGGAAAGAGCTGAATCGCTGTATAAAAAGTGGTTGAAAGATGACCCGGAATGGGGTTGGGGCTGGATAGGGTGGTCTGATTGTTATTGGCTGCAAAATAGGGACGACAATATTTTTAAAATGGCAGAAAAGATACTGAAGGAAGGGATCTCTATTGCAAGCGTGAGGGATAGGCAGGATATATATGATAGATTAGAGAGTCTTTATTCTGAGAGAGGCAGAGAAAAGGATGCTGAAGAAATTCGACAAAAAACGAATGTTCTAAGCCACCGCATTAAAAATGGTTTACAGAAGAACCAGAATTTGCAGAAGGTAAAAAAAATAAAAGTTGGGCGTAATGATCCATGCCCATGCGGTAGCGGAAAGAAATTTAAAAAATGTTGTGGGAAAGAATAGCCCTCTGAAAGGCGTCCCTATTGAAGGATTTCACCCTGGCGGTGGCGGTGTTCACGCTTTAGCGTGAAATGGGACGACCGAAAAGACAGGCTAAAGCCTGAACACCCAGACAATCTTTGCAAACCACTCATTTATCTCGTGCGATGATCGAAAAAACAGGCAAAAACCTGAACACCCTGACAGTCTTTGTTAACATCTTGTTTG
>JBHHWX010000327.1:0-7175 GCA_046756745.1 bacterium
TCGCCGAGGGTTTCTCAGCATAGAGTCTGCTCGGCGAGGACGCCGTCGCGAAGGGGAACACACTTTCCGACTGCGTTTATAGTCCTGATCCTTGCGGGACTAGGTACCATACTACCGGCCTCGGCTCAGGATCTCCCTGACGACTTCTGGCCGGCGCGCAACCTGGCTATTCTCCACGATTTCGGGCGTTTCTGGCCGGTAAACAGTGCATTCAAGCCGTACCGCTGGGAGCGCTTGTGGGCGGCGGAACATCACAATGGCGTGGCGCGCAGCTCGGGACTTGGCTGGGTGCTGGCCGATTTGCTGGATGAAACAGCGACCCGGCCGCGTTCGGAAAGCTCACAAGATTCTTTACAAATGCGTATCTGGAGCGGAACCCAGCTTCAGCAGCCTTTTGGAGAGGCCAAGCCGTTCTCTGAATTTGCCGCTTCACCATATCTCAATCTCTCCCTCTGGTTTCGTCAAAATTTAAACGTCGAAGTATATCTGCGGGCGACCAGCGATCCTCAGAGTCTTGCGCATTTTACCGGGAGGCCACGGGAAATCCGGCGATTCGGCATCAATGCTGCTGAATTCGATCATGCGGTCGTGAGTTATCACAATAGCTGGCTCATCGCCCAGTTTGGCCGGGGACGTCAGGTTTGGGGGGCTTTGGAATCCTCAAATTTGGTCCTTTCTGCTCACAGCGCCGCTTATGATCACTTCTTGTTCGAAGGCCGGTATAAACGTATGAAGCTGCGTTTTTTTTACGGCTTTTTAGAATCATCTCTCACTGAGGGCGTCAACATCAACCGCTACTTAGTCGGTCACGGTCTTGAATACAGCAATCGACGCAACTTGGTCGTCGGGGTTTCCGAGCTTATCACTTTATCCGGCGAAGATCGCCCATTGGATATTGCGTATCTCAATCCGTTGCTGCCCGTTCTGGAGGTAGAGCTGAATGATCGCACCAACAAGGATCTCGGGACCGCCAGCTCCAACGCCGTTTGGTCTTTCATGTTCGATTGGATGCCTGTTGAAGGATTCCGTTTATCCGGCAACTATACTATCGATGAGTTTCAATTTGATAGCAAAGATCGAGACGAAGGGCGTCCGGATGCGACGGCCTATCAGATGCGCACGGCTTATTCGCGAAATGTCGGCCGCCTGGCGGCAACCCTTTCATTCGATTACACCCGGGTGGGAACGTTCACTTTTCGTCACACAGCCGGCGGCAACAATTTTGTGTCTCGTAATTTTCCTTTGGGAACAGATATCGGCAGCGATGCGGATCGCTGGCGTCTGGGTTTAAGAATGCTTTTCCCCTGGCGGATAATTCTCTCGGCCAGATTTGGCGGCCTGCGTGAAGGAGAACGAAGTATCTTGAACTCTGCGTATCAAGAATTTACTGATGAGGAATTTCAAACAGGCCCCTTTCCAAGCGGACAAGTTCACAGAACGAAATTTATTGACTGGAATATGAGCTATTTGCCATTAAGGAATTTAGAATTTCAGGTTTTCGGTCGATATGCTAAAGGACAGGGCCGCTTCACCTCGGATCAAAAATTCGTAGTTTTATCACTCAACATGTACTTGCCGGTCGACTTTGGATTTTAAACTGAACATACCGTTTCATCGACCTCTGATCGAAAAAGACGATATTGCAGCGGTTGTTGAAACGCTTGAGAGCGGCTGGATGACAACCGGCCCGGCAGTCAAGGCCTTGGAGCAGGAATTTGCCGGATATGTCGGCGCAAAACATGGCGTCGCCGTCAACTCGTGTACGGCTGCCATGCACCTTGCTCTCGCCGGACTGGATATCGGCGCCGGTCATGAGGTTATCACATCCCCGTACACATTTGTCGCGACAGCCGAGGCGATTCAATATACGGGCGCTAAGCCGGTTTTTGCAGATATCCGTGAGGAGGATTTCAATATCGACCCGTGTCAAATTTCCGAAATTCTCGCAAAGGATCGGTCGAACGTTCGAGCGCTGCTGCCGGTGCATATTGCCGGCCATCCGTGTGATATGCGTTCTCTCGTGAAGATAGCCAGGGAAAACGACCTTTCGATTGTCGAGGATGCCGCTCATTGTCTTGAGGGATGGATATATTCTCCCAACCATGAGAATTCAAAAACATCGGGACAGGCGAAGATAGGCACAATTGGGGATGCGACCTGTTTTAGTTTTTACGCAACAAAAAATATGACCTCGGGGGAGGGCGGAATGGTCGCCACGGACAGCGACGACCTTGCAGAAAAAATCCGAACGTTAGCTCTTCACGGGATGAGCCGCGACGCTTGGAAACGCTACACTGCGGAAGGGTCCTGGAATTATGAAATTGTGACCCAAGGTTATAAGTACAACATGCCGGACATTTTAGCGGCTCTCGCACGGGTTCAGCTTAAAAAAGTACCGGACATGTATGCTCGCCGAAGAAAATATGCCACACTGCTACGCGAGCATTTAGACGATTTGGACGCTTTGATCGTGCCGCAGGAATGTCTGAACTCCGTACATGCCTGGCATTTATTTATCGTACGGCTTTGTTTGGATAAACTGACGATTACACGGAATCAGTTTATTGAAAGACTACGTGAACACGGTATCCAAACGTCAGTGCACTTTATTCCATTGCATTTACAACCTTATTACCGGAATAAATTCAATTATCGAAGAGGAGATTTTCCGGTAGCTGAGAAGGTCTTCGATTCAGTGGTTTCTCTGCCTCTTTATCCGGCGATGACAGAAGAGCAGATTACGTACCTCTACGATGTGGTGAGAGAAACGATTGAAAAACACACAGTTCGAGAGAAATGTTTTGTTCCGGAGGAGATAGCATAAAGATCTTTCATCTTAGAATAAACCACGAATGCTATCATGAAACGTGTTTTCGATTTTAGCTGCGCTCTTATCGGTTTAGTGGTGCTTTTGCCTTTTTTATTGGCGATCGCCATAGCCATCAAAATGGACTCCAAAGGTCCCGTTTTGTTTCGGCAGAAACGAATGGGCCAGGGTGGAGGCGTTTTTGAGATTATTAAGTTTCGTACCATGGTAGAGCGCGCTTGGCAAAAAGGATGTGCCATCACAACTTGGAATGATCGCAGAATTACCCGGGTAGGGAGTTTTTTGCGAAAGTCTCGTTTAGACGAGCTGCCGCAATTACTCAATGTTTTGTTGGGAGATATGAGCTTGGTGGGGCCGCGGCCTGAATTGCCGAAATATCGTCGCATCTATCTCGGGGCGTACGATGCTGTGTTGAATACAAAGCCGGGAATTACGGATCCCGCAACGCTCTATTTCCGGGACGAAGCACACTTACTTAAAGGGCGCCGGGACCCGGAAACGTTCTACTTAACAGAGATTTTACCAAAAAAACTGGAGTTGAATTTAAATTATTTATCTGAGAGGAACCTTTGGAGAGATATCAAGCTTATTTTTAAGACATTATGTGTTTCGTTTTTCCCTGATTCCACAACTGGACTTACGCAATATTTACATGGAGGTAAATCATCAATGGTGCTGCAGCAGTGGATAATCAATTGTTTGCCATTATATGCGAAAAGTTCGCGACGTCGGGTCGTTAAGATTTCCATGGACGCTTTTTTGGTAATCGCAGCTTATTTCTTTTCATTCCTGATTCGTTTTGATGGCGCTATTCCAAAAAATGAATTGATCTTGTTTTACACGGGCCTGCCTCTACTTCTGATCATTTCTCTTTCTTCATTCCATAGGTTTAAGCTTTATAAAGGACTGTATGAATATTCGAGTATTAAAGATTTACTTTTGTTGATCACCGCTCACAGTGTTGCCTGGTCTTGTTTTGTTGTTGTGCAGTATATTGTCTTGACCCATTGGACTCCGAGATCTGTCCTCATTATTTATTGGCTCCTTGGTTTGATTCTAATGGGGGGGATGCGGTTCTCATACCGGTTGGTTTTGGAAATGATTGGTATACCGCAAGGCAACCGTATCCGGGTGCTGGTCGTGGGCGCCGGCGCTGTTGGCGAAATGATCATCCGGCAAATGAAAGTTGATACGGAATTAGGATACCTTCCGATCTGTATGGTTGATGATGATCCTGAAAAAAGAGATGTGTCTATTCATGGCATCCCGGTAATGGGAACCACAAAAGACATTCGAAAACTGGTTGCAGAAAAGCAAATTGGGCAAATTATCATCGCAACCAAGTCGGCGAGCGCATCGGAAATGAGGAGCATCGTGACGCAATGCGAAAAGGCCGGCGTTGTTTATAAAACGGTTCCAGGCCCCAAGGAAATGATGAACGGAACGGTTGCTCTCGATCAGCTTCGCGGCGTTAAAATTGAGGATCTTTTGGACCGGAAACCCGTGACCAATGACGGGAGAAAAACAATGGCCTTACTCAGCGGGAGAGTCGTGCTCGTAACCGGCGCCGGCGGTTCTATCGGCCAGGAACTCTGCCGGCAGATTATGATTTACAAACCCAAAGCGCTGGTCATGCTGGATCGTAATGAAAATAGTTTGTTTTACTTAGAAAACGATCTCAAGGAGAGATGGGCTAGCGGCTTCCATGCAATTGTCGGTGATATTTGTGATTCCAAAAAAATAGAGCAGGTGTTGTCGACGCACCGGCCCTCTATGATCTTTCACGCCGCTGCACACAAGCACGTGCCTTTAATGGAGCTTAATCCCGAAGAAGCGATAAAAAACAACCTCAAGGGAACGATGACCCTCTCTAAGGCAGCTCAGAAGTGTAACATCGATCGATTTGTGCTGATCTCCACAGATAAAGCTGTCGAACCTGTCAACATTATGGGTGCATCGAAGCGGTTGGCGGAGTTATATGTGCAAGATGCGAACCGTCATTGCAAGACAAAATTTATCACGGTCCGCTTCGGCAATGTCTTAGGCAGCAATGGCAGCGTCGTGACCTTATTTCAAAAGCAAATCGCGAATCGCAAACCTGTTACGGTTACGGATCCCGAGATGACGCGTTATTTTATGACCATTTCAGAAGCTGTGACGCTGATTTTGCAAGCCAGCGCTCTTGGCGACGGGGGAGAAATATTTGTCCTCGACATGGGCGAGCCGGTAAAAGTCGTTGAGATGGCGCGCCATCTGATCAGCTTATCCGGTTTGGTTCCTGATAAAGATATTCCGATATCGTTCACGGGCAGGCGACCGGGAGAGAAAGTTTATGAACGTCTCTGGGAAGAAGGCGAGTATCCGCAGAAAACCGAATACGATAAAATTCTCATGGCTTATAGCAACGGGAATGGCCATACCAATGGGTACTTGACATCCAAACTACGCAAGATTCTCAGGTATGCGGAAACCATGCAACGCCAGGCGATGTTCGACGAAATTAGAAAGCTCATTCCGTGTTATCACGTGGAAAGTAATGGTAATGGAGTAAAGGAAAATATGTTTGAAGAGGAGCATTTTTAGATTTCTAAATCCGGGGAGTAATCTTCCGGATCTTTTTTGGAGCGGCCAATTTCAAAAATAACAATGGGAATATAAAAAGTGATGGCAAAGAAAAGGAAGAGAGAAAAGATTTGCGCCGCAGCTATTGCATTTTTTATTAACAGCTCATTAACCTGCAATCTAAAAAATAATGAAATAAACAACCCCAGCAATGTAAATGAGGCCAACGCCGATACCAGAACGCAAAGCTTCATTAATGTTTGAATTGTCAGACGAATTGTATGGAGTTTGTTTAACCCGGGCAGTCTGATGGTAGCGATTCGGATGGTTAGAAAAGCATGCAAACGTTGTTCTTTCACGAGCGCGATCAGAGTGACGATAACAGTAATCAATGCAATAAATATAGCAAGAGTATTTGAGTAGTTCAGGAGATAAGAAAGCAAGTCTTCATGCATGTCAATTCTAGTTAGGTTTAGTTTTCTTCAGTCCATTTAATCGAACCGAATTCAGTAAACGACGATGACTAATAACCAATCCAGGGGGTTTCTTTTGCAAGACTTTTTAGCTCGCGCGGATTCAGATTCTGGTTCGTACTATCGAACTCCTCAGGCGTTTTGAAGCGTGGTCGCAAGGAATCGATCGTAACCTCAGAGTTGACGACGGTCAAATCACTGTTTTTCGATAAAATATTTTCAAATCTATGCCGGAGATTATCACAATAAACTTTACTGTTATAGATAATTGAAGAGCCTCTTTGTTGATGCTCAAGGTGGGGATCTTCAAGAAGTGCGATATTATTGCTTTTGGATGAAACAATAAAATGATGGTTTTCACGTCCGTAGCTTTTTAAAAATAGTTTTATTTTTCCCTTAAAGGCTGCGTCTAATACCATATTAATTTCAGATGGGTCGCTCTTTTTTTTCGATTCTTTATTCGCAACAGAGATATTGGGCCCACCAATGACTAGAACCTCATAGTGCATTTTTTCAATGAGATTATAGAGAAGTGGAATAAATTTTTTATAGAAATGATAATTAAACTCACCGGCCAAAATATAAATGGTTGAGTTTTCCGGATATTTTCCGATAATTTTATCACTTAATGAAGCGGCGTCTTCTGGAGACAATTGGCTAAAGTAACGAACTTTTACATTCATTTTGTGCTTGAATAAACTATAAACGGCTTTTAAAAACAATAACAATCCTGAAATAAGGAAACCCGATACAAAATAAGTTGTAAAAGGCCTCATATTCATTTCCTCCCAAAAAGAGCTTTTCCCGTCGAACGATATCGCACAACTGTAAATAATATTACCAAGATATAAAATATTCCATTGCAGTCAATGTTTTATGACGATAGAAATGTCATCGAGTATTCATTTTGATAAAATCTTATTCCGAATAATCGGAATTGTTATCCTTCTCGATTTTCTGTACATTTTATTTAATTATGTAACCAGAAAATATTTGAGCTCAACAGGTATCTTTATCATGATACTGGGTCTTTTCTTTTTACTCATAATCCGAGGAGCGATCAACCTGAGCGACGGTGCAAGAAATTGAATCGCGTCTGTTATTTCAAAAAGACGCAATAATAAACTGAAGGAGACATTTTTAAAAAAAATGTAACATAACATAATATACTAATTTGAGAAAATCAAGAGAATAATTTACTCTCCAAGTGAAACCTCAGTTACTGTGAGGTGTTGTGATAGAGATGTTCAGAACACGGATAATCGGAAAGCACGGATGCCTTCCTGCTTTTTATTATCACCTGAATTAATTAA
>JBHHWX010000328.1:0-7078 GCA_046756745.1 bacterium
CCATTCCCTTAAACCTTATTTCCCTATACCCTATACCCTATACCCTACACCCTACACCCTACACCCTACACCTAGAGTTGACTGCGGCTCCGCCGCGCTAGGAATAACGGATTCCCCGATGCTCAGCGAGATAAAACTCCGGAAGGATTTCATCCACCTGTAATAATCCATCCCGTGTGAGAGACAGTCGATCTCCATCCTTCACCAGCAACCCCAGTCCCACAAAAGAATTTATGGATTTTAGAAATAATTTGCAAATATCTACGTGAAATTTATTTTTGAAATATTGGCGGCTGACTTCTCCTAATTTAAGCTGGAGAACAAATTCACGCACTAGACGCTCTGCATCGCTCAAAACATGAAATCGTTCTATCGGAAGTTGTCCCTCATCGAGTTTTTGAATATACGATTTCAGCGACGTCTTATTTTGGTAATGGATTCCGGCCAAATAAGAAAAGGCGGAAACACCGATTCCCAAAAGGTCGGCGCCGTGATATTGAGCGTCCTGATAGAGAAACTGCATGCCACTCGGAGTCCGGCCCGCGGTGTAAGCGCTTCTGAGTCGATAGCCGGCGACTTCGAGGCGAGCAAATCCTTTTGCCAGCCTTGAGCGTTTAACCGGCCATGAACACGGAGCGGCGTCAAGCCTGCCGCCGTCGTACAAACGATAAAGCGGTGTATTCTTCGGCATTTCGAGCTGATAGATGGTCACGCTGTCGGGATTCATCCCGATGACTCGCTGCAGGCTATCCCAAAAAGTGCGCTCACTTTCGCCGATCAATCCGACCATAAGATCGACGTTGACGGCGTCGAAACCGACACGGTTTATCATCTCGTAAGCGCGTTCGACGTCCTGAATCAGATGTACCCGGCCGTTTTTCTTGAGGACGGCGTCATTGAGCTGCTGAATACCCAAGCTGATCCGGGTCACGCCTCCCTGGCGCAGGGTTTTGAGTTTTGTTTCCGTAAGCGTCTTGGGGGAACATTCGAAAGATACCTCCTGTACCTCTGTCCAGGGAAACCTCTTTTTAAGGCCGTCCAGAAGTACGCCGATTTGTTTCCCTGACAAAAGAGACGGGGTGCCGCCGCCAAAGTATACGAAATTAACTTTCCGGTCGGTAAGATCGTTCATTTGGCTATAAATTTCGATTTCCCTTATCAGAGTGTCAACATATTTATCGATCTCAGCTTCGGATCTATGGGGATAAGATAGGTAGTAACAGTATGAGCATCGAACCGTGCAAAACGGGATGTGGATATACAGCCCTAACGGCTCGGTTTTTGTCGAGACAGAGAGGTTGTCAATCAAACGCCCGGGCTCTGTGCCGTTAAGCGCCTGCCAGCATGAGAATGGCGGGTAGGCAGAAACAAAATAGTTGCCTGCCAAAGGCGTCTCTGAATCGCGGCTCACCGCCGGCTTGTCAAGTAGGTTTATCATGGTGAAATCGAAATTAATGGTTGGTCGCGATGTCCGGGATCAAGGTCAGAGTCATGATAATAAACAGCACGACCGGAATAATCGCGATGTAGCGCACAAGACTTTCTTCGAATTTGAGGTGCATAAAATAGACGGCCACCATCCAGGCTTTGACCGCTGCCACCAAAAAGATAAAAAAGACCGTCAACGTTTGCGAAAACGGCAAATAGACAGCCGCAACACTGACGAATAACAACAGAAGCAGCCATGCCCATATCGCAACGTATTTCGGGTGTTTATATTGTGTGTCTGTCATAAGAGAGCTCCTTACATTCGATCAATTTTAACTGTTTCATTTCTTTAGTATGAAAGATAAAGTAACGGGAACAAGAAAAGCCAGATAACATCTACGAAATGCCAGTATAAACCGGCATATTCAACCCGTCTCTGAGTTTTTGGCCACAAGGTCCCGCGAACAGCCATGATATAGAGCGAAAAGTTAGCAATAATCCCGACCAGGACATGTAACCCATGCAGTCCGGTCATGGCGTAGTAAAAAGACCAAAACATGCCGGATACCGGCGTATAGCCCATGGAAATTTCCCGTGAGTATTCGAAACCTTTGACGCCTAAAAATGCGAGTCCTAAGATAACCGTAATCAAAAGAAAGTTACGCGTTTTTTTTCTGTTTTCCGAATCGATGAATTCGAAGGCTTTGACCATGGTCAAGCTGCTGGTCAGTAAGATGACGGTATTAAACGTCCCAATGGGGGCGCTGACGTGCTCGGCCATTACACTCCAAGCGCCCTCACTTGCCATTCGATACAGCAAATAAATTGCGATGAAACCGCCAAATATCATGATCTCAGAAGCTAAAAACCACCAGATTCCCATTCTACCGGGTACGGTATGGGTGGCTTGATGTTCGCTGACTGCTGACGTCGCTGCACTCATTTATGATATCTCCTCATAGTTATCAAAATATTTAGGTATCGATTATGCAGATGGAGCCGGTTCTTTTTCTTCATGTTGAGGCTGCCAATCCGATTCCTGGTCCGGTAAACTATAGTCGTAAGGATTGTGATAGACATTAGGTATGGTAGCAAAATTGCCATGCGGTACCGGAGTCGGCGCGGCCCATTCCAACGTATTGGCTTGCCAAGGGTTATCTTCCGCTGGTTTCCCTTTAAACAGACTCCAGATGAAATTGATCACAAAAGGAATCTGTGCGACTAAAAGAAGAATCGCTGCATATGTGATGAATTGATTCATGTCTTGCATGGGTTTGAGAAAGTCGTATTGGGTCGGATCGTAAATTCGTCGCATGTGTCCGCCCATCCCCAGAACAAACATCGGTATAAAAATCAAGTTGAAGAAAATGATGGTGCCCCAAAAATGGATTTTCCCCAATGTTTCGTTCATCATGCGACCGAACATTTTCGGAAACCAAAAATAGAGAGCGGCAAACCCCCCTAAAAAGATATCGGGGAATAAGGTGAAGTGAAAATGGGCGACGACAAAATAAGTGTCGTGAATGTAAATATCCACTGGCGCCGAACCGTTAAAGATCCCGGTCACGCCGCCAATAATAAACGTGACGATCGTCCCGATGGCAAACAGCATGGGCGTGGTAAAGCGAATCGAAGCGCGCCATAACGTGGCCATAAAAGCGAAGATGACTACAGCGAAAGGCACGGAAATGAGTATCGTAGTGATACTAAACGGCATGACCAGCCTTGGATCCAAACCGCTTACAAACATGTGGTGAGCCCAAACGACAAAACTTAAAACACCCGCAACGACGGTTGACCAAACAATTGTCCGGTAGCCGAAAATGGGTTTGCGAGAGAAAACAGGTAAAATTTCCATGACTGCTCCAAAACCCGGTAACAGGACAACATAAACCTCAGGATGCCCGAAGAACCAGAACAGATGCTGCCAGAGCAACGGGTCCCCGCCCTTTGCTGGGATAAAAAAACCGGTGCCGATAGTCCTATCTAATAAAAGTAATATGGCGCCGGCAATCAATGGGCCAACCGACAACATAAAAAGGACTGATGCGGTGATCTGCATCCAAACCATTAAAGGCAGCCGGAACATGGTCATACCCGGGGCTCGCATCGTGACCGTCGTCGTCAGGAAATTAATGCCGCCCATCAGAAATGCAGTGAATTCCAGAGCGAGACCGAGAATCCAGAGATTGAGTCCCCAAGTTACACCTGTGAGAGCAGGATCCGCCGATAAAGGCGCATACCCTGTCCAGCCTGCACCAGCGGCGCCTCCTTCAACAAAAAAAGAAGCGAGCATACAGAGCGAGGCCAGGAAGATCGTCCAGAAAGACATCATGTTGAGCCGGGGGAAAGCCATATCTTTGGCGCCAATCATGAGAGGCAGCAAAAAATTGCCAAAGGCGCCCAGCAGAAACGGCATCCCAACAAAGAAGACCATGATAGTCCCGTGCATCGTGACCAGAGCAAGATAAAACTCTGGTGGAATGATGCCTCCGAACGCGCTCGGCTCCGGTATCCAGCCTGCCCCAGGAATCGCTGTTTCGGGCCAGGCAAGCTGCCACCGCATGTAATAGGCCATCATGCCGCCGAATATGGCCATGATCAAACTCAAGAAAAGATACTGCTTCCCAATAGTTTTGTGATCGGTAGAAAAAATATACTTCTTAATAAAGCTGTGATTTTCGTTATGAATCGTTTCTTCAGCCATTTTACCTCCGTTACTTGATTACCGTTCAGGAAGAATTCAGTTCAAAATGGAATTTTCAGTGAAAAGCAAAAAGGTGACCTTCTCTTGATTCTTGAAAAATATTCGTATGAGAATTGTATATAACTCTTCCATTATCAATAAGCTTTTGAACAATCAAGAAGGTTCCCTTTTTATATCTACATCTATTTTAGATTTCGGGATTTATCGCGTCACCGATTTGAGTCGTTAAGTGCACATGAATTAACAGACCTCTAATCGGCAGGCCAGCGCTCATTCACCCATTGAGTATATTCAGCGTCCGAATGGATATAGATGAAACCACGCATGGTGTAATGGCCGTAGCCACAAAGCTCGGCGCAAGCGATTTCATAAGTTCCGCTTTCAGTAGCCTCAAACCAAGCTTCGATGGCGCGCCCGGGGACCATATCCTGTTTTAAACGCAAGGCCGGTACAAAAAAACTGTGAATCACATCTTCCGATTTGAGAATCACTTTCACAACTTTGTTCACCGGTACGTGAAGGTCGTTCTCCAATGTTAAATCATCCGAAGTGCTGAAAATACCGTCCGGTCCAGGATAGGTGACAATCCAATTGAATTGTTTGCCGCTCACTTCGACGACAACGTCGCTCACAGGCATATGGCCTTTGACCTTGTCATACGCTTTAGCCCCGGCAAAATCGATCCACAAATCGAGGACCAGAACAATCATCGCAGGAACGAGAATCCAAGAAACCTGCGACCAGCCCTCACCGCTCCAAAAAGTAGCTTTTTTACCTTCCCGGCGACGAAAGCGAATGAGAGAATAGAAAATAAACATTTCACCGAGCAGAAACCCAATTCCAACGATGTAGAAGATGAGATAAAAAACGTGGTCGATCGCACCACCGTAGGTAGAAATATTTTTCGGAAACCAATCAAACATACCGATCCTCCACTTTTGTCAGTTCACAACTTTCGGCGTCAATCACTAAGTATAAAGAATGAAATGAATAATCACAAGTATAAATAGCGCTTTGGACTAAAGTCTTCTCGAAACAGAGTTTCTTGGTCCATTACGTTCCAAAACAGGAGTTTTGGAACGAGAAGGCGGTACCCTAAGCTGTCATAGCGAGTCCCGTGTTTTTTTTGCAGGACGAAGCAATCTCCTTGTTCGTGAAGGCGTCCCCGCCAAGCTAAGCATGAATTCGCCCTCGCCAGGAGGCCTTCAGGCAAGTGAGAATAGTTATCGTTCAACGACTAATCGTTGTTTTTACATCGGGCGGAGAATGCCCGGCAGAGCTTCCCCGAATAATAAATAAAAAAAAATGATATTGTGAAGCGAACGAATAGAAACGAATAGATATAAGGGTAAGCTGAGTTACAATAAACGTGCCAATGAGGGGATATAAATATATAACTATTTGTTTATTCTTGGGCTTCGTCTCAGATTAGAGATAGGTGTAAAGTCGGTTGTTTTCTTAAAAACAGGAATATCTTTCTTGTTTATGAGAAAACAAAGTCTTACTGTACCTCCACATTGCGGTTTTCGCAGGTCAAGGTCTTACGAGTTCTGGTCTCGATTAAATTAAATAGTCTTGAAGCCATTTGAGAGTAAATCCTCTCTTGCATTGTCTATTCTATAGAACATCTGAAAAGTTCAGTTGTTTAATACCTGAATTCAGTAAGGAGAAACCATGACAGTCTCACCCGAAGTGATAACGCTGCACACGCGAGCCCTAGTGGTGGATCTGCATGTCCATCCGTCCATGAAGATGTACCTGTTCAACAAGAAGTTCGAGAGGCGCTACCGCAGTACAGGTGCGTTCAATCCCTTTGGCATGCGCACCGATTTCCCCACCCTGCACGACGGTGGCATCAATGTGATAGTCTCTTCCATTCTTTTGGTGGAGCGAAAATTTGTCGATGATTGCTGGCTGCTGAAGTTGGTTTCGAGCTTCGCGCCGAAAAAATGGCGCGACATGATCCGGCGCAACCCTTTCGAACAGACCAATCGCATTTTCGACGATTTTGAAAAAGGCGTGCAGAACGCTCACGCAAGCGGCCGTGCACCTGCCGAAATCGCGCGATCATACTCCAACATGCAGCGAATTTTAACCGAGAACAAGATGGCTGTGCTGCTCAGTTTGGAGGGCGCTCATTCGTTGGATGGCAAATTAGACAACCTGCGCAAATTTTACGACCGCGGCGTCTGCTCGCTCACCCTGGCGCATTTTTATGAGAACGACGCCATCTTTCCGACAAACGGCATCCCGAAAAACATGAAAATGTTCGGGTGCTTTCGCTCCAAAAAAGACCTGACAAAGGGCCTCACCAACTTCGGCATACAAGTGGTCGACGAAATGCTGAACCTCGGCATGCTCATCGACTTGACTCATGCGACGCCGAAAGCGCGCCAGCAGGTCTACGACATCCATCGCAACCATGCGACGCCCCGGCCGTTGGTGCTTTCACACGCCGGCGTTACCGCTTACAACGACGTCCCCTACAATCTTACTACCAATGAAATCAAGACGGTTGCCGACAGCGGAGGCGTGATCGGTGTGATTTTCATGAACCACTGGCTTGCCGATTCGGATGAGAAGCCCGGCATTCATTTTATCGTCGACACCATGAAGCATCTCAAAAACACCGGCGGCATCGACTGCGTCGCCATCGGCACCGACTTCGACGGCTTCACCGATCCGCCGGACGATTTGAAGGACCCGGCAGGGATGCCCCGGCTCACGGATGCGTTGCTCAAAGCCGGATTGTCTTCGGATGAAATTGAAAAAATTCTCGGCCAAAATGCCCTGCGGGCGCTGAAAGATAGCTGGGGCAAGACGACATAAAATCCTAGCGCGGCGAAGCCGCAACCAAAAGGACTCTATAACAAAAAAATATTCAGCCTCTGATTAACACGGATTGACACGGATAAGAATCCAAATTGAGCCCGTTTATTGAAG
>JBHHWX010000329.1:0-7065 GCA_046756745.1 bacterium
CATGTTCACCTATCTCGTAGTAAGAATAGCCATTAAATGTTTGCTCAGTTTCAGCCAATGCGCGAAAAATATCCTCGATTTCAAAAAACGGCAGGGAGCAGCCTAATTTCTTTGCCAAACCTTTAAAAATCTGCCAATCCGGTTTCGATTCACCGATGGGTTCAACCGCTTGGTGAATTCTTTGAATACGGTTAGCGTGATTGGTAAAAGTACCGTCTTTTTCCACAAAGGTCGCGCTCGGCAAACAATAATGAGCTAATTGCGAGGTGCTATTCTCATTCGAACCTTGAAAAATAACCAGCTCGACATTTTTTAACGCTCTTTCGATTTCCTTTTTTGGGAAACCGATCTCTAAATCATGGTGACAGATATACAGAAGCTTGAGCTTGTTATCTCGCGCCGCCTGCAGCATTTTTGCCGCTGTCATCTGCCCGCTTTTTCCTGCGCTCAAATTGAGATTTTGGCAGCCGCGCGTATTCGGATTTTTATCCGCTTTGATGAGAAACTCATCCTCACTGCCCGAAGTGAGCGGCGCAACCAGGCTCTCTATATTCTCAATGTGCAAAATATCTTTAAAAAGCCGTTTACCGGCGAATAAATCTTCATTGGTCATTTGCGGAGAGAGCAAGACGCCGACAGCTTTAGCGCCAGACTTGTCGACAATGCCGCTGATTTTTGACGCAATCTCGTCAAAGGCTTCTTCCCAGGAGAGCTCATGCCATTGGTCGTCCACTTTTGTTGTGGGAGCTAGGAATCGAGATGGTGCATCAACATAAGTAAATCCGTACCTCCCCTCATCACACATCCACCATTCATTGACGTCCGGATGATACCGAGGTTTCAGACGCGAAACTCGTATCCCACCAGCTTTGTAGGGGCGCTTGTCATTGTGATGGACATAGATATTACATCCCGTACTGCATCCCGGGCATATCGACTTTGTTTCGCTCAAATACCACACACGCGTACGGAAACGAAAATCCCGATCTGTTAATGCGCCGACCGGACAAATATCGATCGTATTGGCGGAATATTTATTGTCCAAAGCCTGCCCCGGATAGGGCAATAACTCAGCGCGGTCTCCCCGGTTGAAAATGCCCAATTCATCGGTCTTGCTGATTTCATTACAAAACCTCACACAGCGCGAACAAAGGATACAGCGCTCTGAGTCGAGCATCACATTTGGGCCGATGGGCAAGGCCTTTTGCTTTTTATTTTTATTCTCGACCATACTGCTGTCATGGCGCCCGTGCTCCATATAGAAGTTCTGCAGCCAGCACTCTCCGGCCTGGTCGCACACCGGGCAATCAAGTGGGTGATTCACCAATAAAAATTCCAGTACCGCTTGCCGGGCCTCCAGCACTTTTTCAGTATTAGTATGCACCACCATCCCGTCGGTCACGGGCGTATAACACGCCACTTGCAGCTTGGGCATTCTTTCGATTTCAACCAAGCAGATTCGGCACACACCCACGATGCTCAAACCCGGATGATAGCAATAGCGCGGTATTTCAATCCCAAGCTTCTCCGCAGCTTGAATGACCGTTGTGCCCTTTGCTACTTCGATTTCCGTACCATCTATGACAATTTTAGGCATCACTTATCCCTTTGCACTCTTCATTCACAAACTGAGAAAAACTGAACCCACAAAACACACGAAAGATATGAAGTATGTATTGTTCATTTATTAATGATTGACAAAATCCGTGTTTTATCAGTGTAAATCCGTGGCTAAAAATTACCGTTCTATCGTGTTTTGATTCTTACTAATATTCTATTTTGAATGTTTTTTTTCTTTCTCTGCGTTCTTTGCGCCTCTGCGTTAAAATATGATTTTACATTTTTTGTCGAACATCAAGCGGCGAGCTCCACCGCTTCCTCTGCAGCGACGGTCTCCGGTTTCGACTCCTTTTTCACATAAGCTTCGAATTCAGGTCGAAATTTCCGGATAAAACTTTGAATCGGCAGCGCAGCCGCATCACCCAACGGACAGATCGTATTTCCAATTATGTTATTCGCAATTGTCACCAAATTATCGACATCTTCAGGACGGCCTTTGCCGTCGAGAATACGTTTCAGTATTTTTTCAGCCCACCCGGTCCCCTCGCGGCACGGGGTACACTGCCCGCACGACTCATGGTGATAGAATCGTGTGACAACGTAAAGCGACCGCACCAGGTCGGTATCTTCATCCATGACGATCACACCGGCAGAACCGAGCATGGAACCGATCGCAGCTAAAGAATCGTAATCCATTTTGACGTCGATCTCATCAGGCGTTAAAACCGGTGATGATGAGCCGCCCGGTATCACTGCTTTGAGCTGCTTGCCGCCTCGCACTCCCCCGGCATGTTCGTAGATAATTTCTCTTAACGTCGTTCCCATCGGCAGCTCATAAACGCCCGGTTTTTCAACATGCCCGCTGACGCTGTAAAACCGCAGACCGCCATTTCGTTCCGAACCGAGACTGGAGAACCAATCGGCGCCGTGTTTGAGGATCGTCGGCACATAAGCGATGGTTTCGACATTATTGACGATGGTGGGGCTCCTGAACGCGCCCTCAATCGCGGGAAAAGGCGGTTTCATCCGAGGCCAGCCTTTCTTGCCTTCAAGCGATTCGAGCAAGGCGGTTTCTTCGCCGCAAATATAAGCTCCTGCTCCCCGGTGCACGACTACATCCAGATCAAATTTAGTGGCAAAAATATTTTGTCCCAAATAACCGCGTTGTCGCGCCGCCGCAATTTGTTGTTCCAGATTCGCCGCCTGTCGAACATATTCGCCGCGGATATAAATAAACGCTTTATGGGCGCCAATCGCATAGGAAGCGATCATCATGCCTTCTAACAAACCGTGGGTATAGTTATCCATGATATAGCGGTCTTTGAAGGTCCCGGGCTCGCTTTCGTCAGCGTTCACGACCAGGTACTTCGGCTTAGGGCTGTCTTTTGGAATGAACGACCATTTCCGGCCCGTTGGAAAGCCGGCCCCTCCCAATCCGCGCAGATTTGAACCGGAGACTTCCTTGATGACGTCCTCCGGGGTCATTTTCTTCAAAACCTTCTGAATGGTTTGATAGCCTCCATGTTGCAGATAAACGTCAATCGTATGGCTATCTTTGATATCAAAAAACTTCGAAATGATTTTCTCGGTCATGTGGGGTTACTTTTTGGTTTATCTTATTATTGTTATGTTCTTATTATTGTTATGTTCTTATTTTTGCGTACCTGAGTTCCGATTCAAGTTGTTTCTTATTTTGGGAGACCTAATTTCATTTGAAAATTGCTCACCATGATGATATAATTTCACAAGAACACTGGTGTCTAAAAATAAGTTCATCTCTCGCTTCTTTCTGAAATGATATCATCAGAAATATTCCCTTCAATCGATTTTGTCAATCTCTCCGCTTTTTGAAAGGACATCTTTGACAAATTGGCTTTTGGAATCACAATCACTTTTACTTCAGTATCATCCTCAAGAGGAATATTTTGTAATTTCAGATACCCATTTGTCACTCGTGTGTTTACAATAATTTGGCTCATTTCAACACCTCATCATATATCTTTTTGACCATTAAAAACTTCAACCCAATCTAACATAACTTTGATAATAATCAATTTATTTTGGTATAGCGAAATATGGTCTAATTCCATTAAAAGTTTGCCTAAGAGATGGAAAAACTTTCCTCGAGGACATCCACGAATTGCCAAATCAATATCGGATTTATCGCCAATTTCTCGGGAGGCGGGGAAACCGAAAAGAAAAATCTCATCGCAGCCAGCCCCTCTAAGAATTTGAATGGCTTTATGAATATCCTTTTTATCGGTCTCAGCGATGTATGTGATTTTCTCCATTTTGCCTTCCGCGCTAACATACTCTTTACTTTACTTTCTTATCTTTCAAAATCTTATCGATTTTAGACTTTGTTAAAAAACCGATGTAGTCGTCATTGAGCTGCATCATCGGGGCGGTTTCACAGGCGCCTAAACATTCAACCGGTGTCAAAGTAAATTTCAGATCCTCGCTAGTCGTGTTTGGCTCCATTTTGAGCTTCTTAGAGAGATGATGGATCATGGATTCACAACCCAGCAAGTTACATGAAAGGCCCCGGCACACTTGAAAGTGCAGTTTCCCTCGCGGCTCACCTGCGATAAGCGTATAAAAAGTCATCACTTCATGGACTTTTACCGGGGGCACCTCCAGCAATTGACCGACATACTTTTCAACATCGAGCGAAATATGGCCAAATTCCTTCTCCGCCAGGTAAAGGACAGGCAGCATGGCAGCCTGTTTTTCAGGATAACGCCGGACGATTTCTTCAAACTTGCTATGTGCTTTGGGGGAAAATTTGACACTCATCTATCAAGCTCTCCTGCTATCATATTTATCGAGCCGAAAGCGGGAATAATATCCGCCACTTGCGCCCCTTGGATCATTTTACTAAACCCTGCGACAAACGCAAAGCAAGGAGGCCGGCATCGAACGCGATGCGCTTTATCAGTGCCATCACTGACGACATAAAAGCCCAGCTCGCCGTTCGCCCCTTCGACTGCGTGGTAAACTTCACCTCGCGGCGGTCGTATTCCGTAACCTTCCATAATTAACATAAAGTGATTCATGAGACCTTCGATACTGCCGTAGGTCTTTTCCTTCGCCGGCAACGTCACAAGTTTGTTTTGAGTATAAACGTTATCATGGTAAGGCTGATTACTGCCGAGCAGCGTGGGGTCGGTAACCGCGACCTGGTTCAAGAGATCGCCTGTTTGTCCGAACTTTCCCAGATCAGCCATCATTTCCGCTGGAATTTCTTTACCGGACGGGTCTACCAAAACCGCGCCTTTGGGCATTTTTTCAAAAGCCTGCTCGATAATGCGCATGCTCTGCTCCATCTCCTCCATCCGAACCAAATAGCGATCGAAGATATCTCCGTTTTCTCCGTAAGGCACATCAAAGTCGAGAAGATCATAGTTGCTGTAAGGAACCTGCTTCCGCACATCGTATTCGACGCCGCTCGCCCGTAACATCGGTCCGGTGAAACTAAATGAGATCGCGTCTTCTTTTGATATCACGCCAACCCCCAGGACACGATCGACGAAAATTCGATTGCGCGTCAGCAATTTATGGACTTGCTTTATCTCATCGCGAACTTTTTGCAAATGCTTTTTTACGCGCTTTTGGAAGCCCGCCGGCAGGTCGCCCTTAACCCCGCCGACCCGAATGTAAGAAATGGTCACCCGGGCGCCGGTGACCTCTTCGATGAGCTCGTACATCGCTTCACGCGCTTGCATAAAATACAGAAAGGCTGTCATCGCGCCCATTTCCATGGACATGGCCCCGACGCAGGTCAAGTGATCTGCGATCCGGGAAATTTCGCTCATGATGATACGGATATATCTGCAGCGCTCGGTCACCTCGATTCCAAGCAGTTTCTCAACAGCCAAAGCATAACCGACATTATTGATGACTGGTGAGACATAATTCAATCTATCCGTATACGGGAACACGCCGTTGTAGTAAATATTTTCTGCATGTTTTTCAAAGGCGCGATGGAGATAACCGATTTCAATATCCGAGTCGACAACTTTTTCGCCATCCAATTCGAGTATGATTTTAACCACGCCATGCATCGCCGGGTGGGACGGTCCCATGTTCAAAAACATGTGTTTCACTTTCAAACCGTTGTCTTCAGAGACGTATTGATCCATAGCTTTGCGAGTGACCTCGAGAGTCGGAGATGTGCTTCCTGCAAGCGAGACGTCTGCAGAAACCAGCGGCTGCCTTTTGTCGAGTGGATAATCTTTGCGTAACGGATGCCCTTTGAATTCTTCGTACATCAACAAGCGGCGTAAATCCAGATGCCCTTTGAAGCGAATCCCGAACATATCCCACACTTCACGTTCGTACCAATTGGCGATCTGCCACAAAGTTGATACCGTTTGAACTTGCGGATTACAGGAATCGACAGGAACTTTCAAACGAATTCGTAAATTCATTTTGAAGGAATAGAGTGTGTAAACCACCTCGAAGCGGGGCTCACGATCGAGATAATCGACGCCGGCCAAATCCACCAACATCGTGAACTTGAAAGAGCGGTCGTCCCGTAAAAACTTACAAACGTCGTAAATGGCCGAATTATCAACGACGATGATCGAATCGTTAAGATAAGTAAAAGCTTCGAGAACAGCTTCGGGAAATTTATCGCGCAACGTTTTGAAAAGATTCTTAGCCATATTAATATTCGTGTTTCTGATTTTGAATTTTCTCCTGCAGCATCATCAAACCTTGAATGACCGTCTCAGGACGCGGAGGGCAGCCTGGGATATAAATGTCGACCGGCAAAATGGTGTCAATACCGATGACAGTGGAATAGTCGTTGTAAAAACCGCCGGTGCACGTGCACACGCCAAAAGCCACGACGTATTTGGGTTCACACATCTGGTCGTAGACCCGGCGCAGCACCGGAGCAATTTTTTGACTGACCGTGCCGACACACATCAGCATATCCGCCTGTCTAGGTGAGAAACGCGGAAACGCCGCGCCGAAACGATCCAAATCATAATGTGGCGAGGAAACCGACATATATTCCATTCCACAGCATGCGGTCACAAACGGGTACGGAAAAAGAGAGTATTTTCTTGCCCAACCGATTGCTTGATCGAGTTTTGTCGTGACTAAATTATCTCCACCAAATAAACTTCTTAATCCCATTGTAACGCTCCTTTTTTCCAAGCATAAGCTAACCCTAAAAACAAAACGGCGATAAACAGGCTCATAGAAATCAAACCGGCCATCCCCAAACTGCGAAAAACCACAGCCCAAGGAAATAAAAAAACCAGCTCGATATCGAACAAGACGAATAATATCGCGACGGTATAAAATTTCACCGAAAACCGGTCGCCTGGCGTTGAGATAGGGATATTGCCGGTCTCGAACGGTTCCGCTTTAATGGGATTCATCTTTTTCGGTCCAAGCCATTGCGAAAGGCCGAGCATGGTCAGAACGATAACGCCTGTTCCGGTAAACATAACTAAGATTGCGATGAGTTCGTTCATTTTATATAAAGGTTAA